>NZ_JAVRFL010000038.1:0-76603 GCF_031845925.1 Micromonospora reichwaldensis
GGTGCATGGTGGGTGTCATTGGGTTGGCAGTGTGGAGTTGCTGGTCAGGCATTGTCGGGTGGTGGTGGGGCATGAGTCCGTCATCCGGGTCTGATGAACGGCGCACACACGGTGCGGGAACGGCGCCGGTGAGCTGCCGAAGGTTGCTCCCACGGCCGGTGGGGAGCAATTCCCTCCGGCCCGCTCCCCGGCCGGCCCACCGCCCGTGGCCCCTGTCGCGCAAGGGCTTCCCGGGTCGGGGGTCCACCCTGGACACCGCGCCCGCGGCGCCCGGACGGCCGGGCCGGGTATTGACAAAAGTCACCGGGCCTGCCACGTGTGACGGGTATGAGCGATTCACGAATGCGTTGTGACGAACCTTCGCGCAGACGGTGAACGCAGACCTTGTTGAAACACGTGCCCGTCCAGCAGGTTTAGATGGCGTTCCGCACCACCGGGCCAAGCTGTGCGAGAGGGGACTCCCATGTCTGTCAATGCGACCGAGATTCTCAATGCCTTCTTCTTCGATGGTGCCGACGCTCCGGCGGACGGTGACCTGCGCATCGACGTCGTGGACAGCTGGACCACCAGCGACCTGGCGGCGGTCCGGCCGACCACCATCAGCTGGAGCGAGGCCCGGGTGGACGCGGCCCGCTGACGGAACCGGGGCGACCGCCACCGGCGACCACGAGCTGAATCGCGGGGGAACGAGATGACGGACACCGACCTGTGGGTGCGACGGTTCCACCCGGCGGACGAGGCGGCGACCAGGTTGCTGTGCCTGCCGCACGCCGGCGGCTCGGCGAGCTACTTCGCCCGGGTGGCCAGGACGCTCGCTCCCGAGGTCGACGTGCTCGCCGTCCAGTACCCCGGTCGGCAGGACCGGTTGCGGGAGCCGGGCCTCACCTCGGTCCACGAGATCGCGGACCAACTGGTGACGGTGCTGCTGCCGCTGGTCGACCGGCCGATCACCGTCTTCGGCCACAGCCTCGGCGCGACCATCGGCTACGAGGTCGCGCTGAGGCTGCGGCGGGCGGGCGTCGGCCCGACCGCGCTGTTCGTCTCCGGCAGGCGGGCTCCGCACCTGCGCAAGGAGGAGCGGACCCACCTGCGGGACGACGCCGGCCTGATCGCCGAGGTACGCGCCCTGGCGGGCACCGACAGCGCGCTGCTGAAGGACGAGGACGTGCTGCGGATGGTCCTGCCGGCCATCCGCTCGGACTACACCGCGGCCGAGACCTACGAATACCGGCCCGGGCCACGCCTGGACTGCCCGATCGTCGCGCACATCGGCGACAGCGACCCGCGGGTGACGGTCGACGAGGCGAAGGCGTGGCGGGAACACACCGACGCGGGGTTCGAGTTCGTCGTCCACCCGGGCGGTCACTTCTATCTCAACGACAACATGTCCGCGGTGCTGCGCAGCATCAGGGCGCACACCCGGTCGCTCAGCTCGGCCTCGCGCGGCGCCGCCACGGTCGCCCACGCCGAACAACCGGGGTGAGTCGCCGGTCGACCCGAGCCTCAGGAGTGTCCGGAGGTGACCCACATGGCACTGATCGAGAGAGAACACCTGCTGTCCGACCTCGTCGAGACGTACGCGACGGCTGCCGCGGGCCAGGGCCGGGTCGCGCTGGTCGACGGCGGCGTCGCCAGCGGGAAGACCCGACTGGTGAACGCCGTGACCGAGGTGGCCGTCGGCGAGGGCGCGCTGGTGCTGACCGCGGCCTGTTCGGTCGCGGAGAGCATGATCCCCCTGGGGGTGGTGGGACAGCTGTTCCACAGCCTCCGGGCCCAGACCACCTCGACCGGCCACCTGCCGCTGCTGCGGCGCGACACCGGGCCGGCGGGGAACCCGGACGCCCCCACCCTGCGGCACGGTGACGCGCAACTGCTGGAGGACGTCTGCCAGGTCCTTCTCGACGTGGCCGCCGACCGGCCCCTGGTGGTGGTCGTCGACGACGTCCAGTTCGCGGACTCCCTGTCGTTGCAGGCGCTGCTGTACCTGCAACGGCGCATCCGTTTCGCGCGGGTGCTGCTCGTACTGAGCGGATGCGTGGGCGCGCGGCCCGAGGCGGCGGCGTTCCGTGCGGAGCTCACGCGGCAGCCGCACTGCCGTCACCTGCGGCTGCTCCCGCTGTCGCCCGACGGCGTCGGGCGACTGCTCGCCGAGCGGATCCGGCCGGAGGCCGCCCGGCGGCTCGCCGCGTCGGCGCACGCCGTCAGCGGCGGCAACCCGATGCTCGTACACGCGCTGCTCGACGACGCCCTCACCGGCGCCGACGGGGACGTCGCGCCGACGGTGGGCGCGTCGTTCGTCCAGGCCGCGCTCGCCTGCCTGCACCGCAGCGACCCCCGGCTGCTCGACGTCGCCCGCGCTCTCGCGGTCGTCGGCCCGTCCGCGTCCCCCGGGCTCGTCACCGGGCTGGCGGGCCTCTGCACGGCGACCACCCGGCAGGTGCTCGGCGCGCTCGCCGAGGCGGGCCTCACCGAGGGGCACGCCTACCACCACCCGGCGGTACGCGCGGCGGTGCTCGACGACTGCCCGCCGCAGACGCAGTCGGCACTGCGGTCGCGGGCCGCGCTCCTGCTCCACGAGGACGGCGCGTCCGCCGCCGAGGTGGCCGCGCACCTCGTGGGCGTCGGCGGGCCGGCCGGATCCTGGGCCGTGCCGGTGCTGGTCGCGGCGGCCGGGGAGGCCGTCGCCGGCGGCGCCGCACGGCACGCCGTGGACTGCCTGGAACTGGCGCTGCGATCCACCGAGGACGACCGCGAGCGGGCCGCCGTGGAGGCGGCCCTCGTCCGGGTGCACTGGCGCAGCGACCCCGAGGCGGTTCCGCGGCACCTGTCGTCGCTGGCGGCGGCGGGTCGCGCCGGCCTCCTCGACGAGGCCGACACGCTGCTGCTCGCCCGGTCGCTCGCCTGGCAGGGCAGGCACGACGAGGCGGTGGAGGCGCTCGACGGGGTGGGCGACCTCACCACGCACCCGGACCCCGACCTCGGCACCGACCACCTCGCCACCCGCGAGTGGCTGCGGCACTGCCGCCCGCATGGCGGCGACGATCCGGGCGACCCCGGGCCGGGCGCGGCGGTCGACCGCGCCGAGGAGGTGCTGCAACGCGCCCGCCCCGGTGACTCCCTCCTGGTGTCGGTGTGGCACGCGCTGCGGGTGCTGATCGGCGCCGACCAGCTCGACCGTGCCGCCGACTGGTGCGAGAAGCTGGCGGAGGAGGCCGAGTCGCACGGGATCACGAGCTGGCGTGCCGTCCTGACCGACGTACGGGCCGCCGTCGCCCTCTGCCGCGGCGACCTCGCCGCCGCCGAGCGGCACGCGCGCGACGCGCTGGCCGCGATGCCGCCCGCCGCCTGGGGCGTCGCCGTCGGCTCGCCGCTCGCGCACCTGGTCCTGGCCTGCACGATGACCGGGCAGCTCGCCCAGGCCGAGGCGGCCCTGCGGGAGCCGACGCCGGCCGCGATGCGCCAGAGCCTGTTCTGGCCGCAGTACCTGCGGGCCCGGGGCGTCTACTACGACGCCGTGGACCGGCGGCACGCCGCGCTCGCGGACTTCCAGACCGCCGGCCAGCTCGCCGTCGGCTGGGGCGCCGACGATCCGTCCGCGCTGCCGTGGCGGGTCGACCTCGCCCGGCTGTACGTGCGGATGGGCCGCCCCGACCAGGCCCGGAAGCTGGTCACCGAACACCTGGCGCTGCCGGGTGGCGACGCTCCGCGCGCCAAGGGCATGGGGCTGCGGGCGTTGGCGGCGGCGTACGCGCCGAAGCAACGGCAGGTGATGCTGCGCGAGGCGATGGACCTGCTGCACGCCAGCGGCGACCGGCACGAGCTGGCGCACGTCTTCGCGGACCTGAGCCAGACCGGGCACGCCCTCGGCGAGTTCGGGCGCGCCAAGATGATGGGCGCGCACGCCCTCCAGCTCGCCGAGGGCTGCCACGCCGAGCTGCTGCGGCGCAAGCTCAAGCCGTCCGACGACACCCTCGAAACCGGGGTGGCCGGCGCGAAGGACGGGCTCGCCACGCTGACCGACGCCGAGCGCCGAGTCGTGAACCTGGCCGCCCGCGGGCACACCAACCGCGAGATCGGCGACCGGCTGTTCATCACCGTCAGCACCGTCGAGCAGCACCTGACGCGGGCCTACCGGAAGTTGAAGATCAGCACGCGTACGGAGCTGGTGCACATCGACCCGCCGAAGGGCGCGCGCGGCGCGCGGCGCCGGCGCGTCGCCCCGGTCGGCCCGCCCTCGGGCGACAAGGAAACCACGATGCGATCGGACACGACATGACCGTTGCCGAGGACGAACAGGTCGGGAGCCGGGAGCGCACGCTCGCCCGGCAGATACTCGACCTTGTCTTCCGCTTCCGCCGTCTCGAGCACGCCGACGACCCGTGCGGGGCGCAGCCGTGCGACGAATGCTTCGCGATCCACGAGGAACGGGTGGGCCGGTACGTACGCAGCGGTGAGCCGCTGCACTTCGTGCTGCCGGCGTTCCCCGCGAAGTCCCGCAACCCGGAGAAGGTGGTCGGTACGCTGCCCGACCTCGGTGAGCGGATCTCCGTGGAGTTCCTCCAGTCCTTCTGCGAGCAGGTCAGCCACTACCACCCGGCGGGCGCGCGGATCCTCATCTGCTCCGACGGCCACGTCTTCTCCGACCTGCTCGGCATCCCCGACGAGGACGTGACCGCGTACCGCACGGAACTGCAACGCATCATCGACCAGACCGGCGCGTCCTCGGTCTCGATGTACTCGCTCGACGACGCGTTCGGGGCGATGTCCTACGACGAGATGCGCGGGCGGCTCCTCGCCGGGTACGCCACGCCGCTGGCGGACATCCGCGCCGAGGTGCTGACCGACCTGGGCGCCCGGTCGCTGTTCAACGGCATGCACCGGTTCATGCTCGAGGACCAGGGCCCGCTGCACCCCCACCTGAGCCGGACCAAGCTGCGCGAGCACTGCAAGGAGTTCGCGTACCAGATGATCCGGCGCAGCCGCGCCTGGGGAGACCTGGTCGGCACGAAGTTCCCCGACTCGCTGCGGCTGTCGATCCACCCGCAGCCCCGGCACGCCGAGAAGATCGGGCTGCACCTGATCCGGACCAGGGACAGCTGGCTGACGCCGTGGCACGGCGTCGTCCTCGACGACGGCGTCAACCTGACGCTGGTCAAGCGCAGCCAGGCCGAGCGGGACCGGGCCTCGCTGGTCTGGCGCAACGGCCGGCCGAGCCACTACGTCAACCCCCACTTCCGGCAGGAGGAGATCGCCTCATGACCACGGCAGACGAGCTGCGGGTGCAGCGGACGCCGCTGGCACCGTTCGGCACGCTGGTGACGGCGGAGCACGACGGCGCCGACCTGCGCGACATCGCGCCCGCGACGCTGGAGCGCTGGACGATCGAGTCCAAGGTGGTCGTGCTGCGCGGCTTCCCCCTGCTCGACACCGAGGACCTCGTCGCCTACTGCGAAACCTGGGGCGAGGTGCTGACCTGGGACTTCGGCGCCGTCCTGGACCTGGTGGTCCAGGAGGACCCGAAGAACTACCTGTTCAGCCGTACGGACGTGCCCTTCCACTGGGACGGCGCGTTCGCGCGGGCCGCGCCGCGGTTCTTCCTCTTCCAGTGCCTCGAGGCGCCGGTGCCCGGCGGCGGCGGCGAGACGGTGTTCTCCGACAGCACCGACGTGATCCGGCGCGCCTCGCCCGAACTGGTGCGCGAGTGGGCGGCGACGGAGGTCAGCTACCGCACGGAGAAGCTCGGCTACTACGGCGGCGAGACCGTGTCGCCGCTGCTCACCACGCACTCGGAGACCGGCGAGACGATCATGCGGTACGGCGAGCCGCTCGACCCGGAGCGCTACCGCAACCCGGTGTGGGTGACCATCGGCGGCAGGTCGGCGGAGGAGGCCGAGCCGTTCATGGCCGACCTGCGCGAGCGGCTGCACCACCCGGACGTCTGCTACCACCACGAGTGGGTCGACGGCGACATCGTGGTCGTCGACAACCAGGCGCTGCTGCACGGTCGCAACGCCTTCCGCGGCAACTCCTCCCGGCACCTCCAACGGATCCAGATCCTCTGACCCCGGTCAGGGCCCCGCGGGTGCCACCGAAGGTCCTCAACCCCGAAGGAAGACACCATGACCGTCGAAGAGGCGCGCGCGGGCGCGTCCACACCGGCGCCAGCCACCGCGCGGCGCCCGATCTACCACTCCATCCGCATCCGCCGGGTCGAGTTCCTGCCCGTGATGCTGGCCATCTACGCGATCCCGTCGCTGCTGTCGGTCGACGACCTGAGCACCCTGGCCTCGGTCCACTTCGCGCTGGTGATCGTGATGGCGCTGTCCATCATGCACTTCATCGACATGACCAACGCGTACGCCGACCGCGACGTCGACGCCGTGTACAAGACGTGGCTGTCCCAGGCGGTGTACGGGCTGGGGCTGCGCAACGTGCGGTGGCAGATCGCCGCCACGGGCGCGGGTGTGCTGGCCCTCGCGACCTACTTCACCTTCCAGACCGGGCACTGGGACATCCTGCCCCTGGTCGCGTTCACCCTCTGGATCGGCGCCCAGTACTCCATCCCGCCGGTCCACCTGAAGAGCTCCGGCGTGGGGCAGATCCCCGGCCTCGCCGCCGTGCTGATCTGGCTGCCGATGCTCGTCGTCGTCCGGTCGGTGCCCGGTGAGCTGTCGTGGCCGCTGCTGGCCGTGATCATCGGCTTCGGGCTGAACCAGGTCGGCATCGTCATGGTCAACACGGCCGAGGACTGGCCGGAGGACGCCGCGTTCAACATCCGCACGTGCGTACGCGCGCTGGGCCTGTCCCGCGCGATGGCCGTCGCGAGCGGGCTGATCGCGGTCGGCGGCTCGACGGTCTGCGTGTCGGTGCTCGCCATCGGCGGGTTCACCTGGGGTGCGGTGCCGATGATCGCCGCCATCGCGTTCGCGCTGGTGCACGTGTCGGGCACCTGGCGCGGCGTGCGCGGCAAGCCCCTCACGGACGCGCTGGCGTTCCTGCGGCCCCGGGCGAAGCTGGTGCCGTTGCAGGTGGCGAGCACCGGCTGGGGAACCGTGATCGCCGCCGCCTTCGCACAGGCGAGCTGAGTCCCGGTGGGGAGGGACACCATGGCGCAGGTCGTGCTGCTCGACGAGGAGGGACGGCCGGTGGGCGCCACCGAGGGCGCGACGGTGCACCACCTGCGTACGCCGTTGCACCTGGCGTTCTCCTGTTACGTCTTCACCAGCGACGGCAAGCTTCTGCTCACCATGCGCAGCGACCGGACGCGCACCTGGCCGGGGATCTGGACGAACTCGTGCTACGGGCACCCCGTGCCGGGGGAGCCGGTCCCCGCGGCGGTGACCCGCACCGTACGCGCCGAGCTCGGCCTGGCCGCGCCCGCGCCGGAGCTGGTCCTGCCCGCCTTCCGGTACCGCGCCACGATGGACAACGGCGTGGCGGAGAACGCCGTGTCCCCGGTCTTCCGGGTGGTGACCGACGACCGCCCCACCCCCGACCCGGCCGCCATCGGCGACTTCGAGTGGGTCGCCTGGGCGGACTTCGTGTACGCGGTGGGCACCGGCGACATCTCCGTGTCGCCGTGGTGTCGCCTCCAGGTCGCCGAACTCGTCACCCTCGGCGACGACCCGACGCGGTGGCCCACGGCCGACGAGTGTCTCCTGCCCGGCGGGACGCTGACGGCCACCGGCTGAGCGGCGCGCGGCGGACCGTGCCCACCGGCGGGGTGGGCGCGGTCCGTCGTCCGTTGCGGCGGGTGCGGCTGTCGGGCCCGGTCACGACCCGGCCCGGACGCTGGCCTGTACGGTGAACGTGCCGTCCCCCCGCCAGGTGCGCAGGGTGCCGCCCGCGTCCCGCAGCCGGTCGGCCAGCCCCGGCAGCCCGCTGCCGTCGAGGTCCGGCGCCCCGTCGCCAACCCCGTCGTTGACCACCGTCAGCCGCGCCCCGGACGCCTCGCCGGCGATCTCGATCGTGCACCACCGCGCCTCGCCGTGCCGCAGCACGTGGGCGCCGGCCTCACGCAGCACGGACACCAGCGGCCCGGTGAGCGCGGGCGGCAGGTCGCGCTCCGGTTGCGTCACGGAGCACCGCACGCCGGCGTTGCGCAGCACCCGTGCCACCGTCTGCGCCTGCTCGCGCAGGCCGACGCTGCGGTAGCCGTGCACGGCCTCGCGCATCCGGGCCGACGCGGCCGCCGCGAGCGCCCGCATCTCGGCCGTCTCCTTCCTGGTCCGCTCCCCGTCGACCATTGCCAGCCGCGACGCCAGCTCCGCCTTGAGGACGAGCGCCGACAGCTCGTTCGCGAGCAGGGCGTAGACGTCCCGGGCGCACCGCAGTCGCTCCTCGGCCGCCGCCAGGCGGGCCAGGGCGTCGTGCCCCTCCCGGGCCTGCGCCCGGAACGTCCAGAACCACAGGTGCAGCACGTTCCACGTCGCCACCGTCAGCCCGAGCACCACCGTGACGGTGACCGCGTCGCGCACGGGACCGCCGAGCCACCAGGCCGTCGCCGCGGCCACCAGCACCGTCCCGGCCATCAGGGTCACCGCACACCGGACCGGCAGCAGCAGCGGCGCGGCCCCGACGAGCGCGGCCCCCACGAACGCCCAGGCCCGCCCCGGGGCGCCGCCGACCGGCCCGACGAGCGGGACGGACAGCACGGCGGCCGTGGCGCAGCCGGCGACCAGCCACCGGCCGGTCGTCGTCGCTCGCCACGGCATGACCGACCGGTGCAGCGCCGCGGCCAGCGCCAGGACCAGGAGCAGCGACCCCGCCGCGCCGAGCACGATCCCGCGCGGGTCGGGCTCGCGACGCAGCTCCAGGGCGGCGAGCAGTACGCACGCCGCCACCCCGCTCGCGGCGCCCGCCAGGATGCACAGCCTCGCCCGCCGCATGCCCGGGGTGGACAGGGCGTCAGCCGGCGCGGCGGGGGTCCCCGTCAGGCCGGTGGGCCGGCTCCCGGTGACCATCAACGCCACGGCTCCCGGCAGACGTGGCGCGTGCCGGGCCCCGGCACGCGCGGACGCGCCGGCCCGGGCAGCGGCGCGCTCGGTGTCGTCGCCTGCCGGATCACGGTCACCACGGAATGCATGGTATCGGTTACGGTCGGTTCGTGCCGACGCGGATCCGTCCCTGCCGTCGAGTCCCGGGGCCGCCACCCGCCGGGCTCGCCCGTGCGGTGGGTGGTCTCGAGGAGCTGCGCTGTCATCGGAGGGCCTCCGTCCGGTCCTGGTCGCGTGGGCGCCAGCGGGCGCCGGTCCGCCCCGCGGGTCGCCGGCCGAGCCGCGGGCGTCGCCACGCGCTCGGTCGTGCCGTCAGCATGGCGGCGGGGACGCGCCGGATCCCATCCCCGCGTGTCACGTACGACCCGGGAGAACTGCACGGGTGAACCGTGCGTCGGGGTGTCGTCAGCGGGTTCCCGGGCGGCCCGGAAATTGCGCGTTCCATCGCCCTGAAATTGTTACCGCCATCGCTCGGTAATTTGCGCTTCGAGTCGTGTAGACGGATGGCGAACGTGATTGCGGCCGATGGTTCGACTCGGCTAATTTGCAGACACGAAATGCCTCTCCTCTCTGGAGGCTGCTGTGTCCTCATCCGTCGGAATTCTGGGCACCGGATCCTGGGTGCCCACGCGAGCATTGCCGAACGAGGAAATCGCGCGTCGCGTACCGGGCGCCAGCCCGGAATGGATCGTACGCAAGACCGCCATTCGTTCGCGCCGTTTCGCGGCGGCGGAGGAGGCCACGTCGGACCTGGCCGTGCGGGCCGCGTCCCGCGCCCTGCGGGACGCGGGCATCGGCGCCGACCGCGTCGACTACCTCATCGTGTCGACGTCGACCCCGGACCACCCGCAGCCGCCGACGGCCTGCCTCGTGCAGGACCGTCTCGGCGCGTACGGGGCCGCGTGCTTCGACGTCAACGCGGTGTGCGCGGGATTCGTGCACGCCCTGGTGCTGGCGCAGTCACTGGTGGCGGACCGGCCCGGCACCCACGCGCTCGTGGTCGGCGCCGACGTGTACTCGCGCATCCTGGATTTCGACGACCGGCGCACGGCCGTGCTGTTCGGCGACGGCGCCGGCGCGGCCGTCGTGGGGACGACGGCACCGGGGCGCGGTGTCGTCGAGTACGAGCTGGCCAGCCGGGGCGACGCCAGCGGCCTGATCGGGGTGGCGGCGGGCGGCAGCAGGCTGCCGGCGTCCGCGACGACGGTGGCGGACGGCGGTCACTTCTTCCGCATGCACGGCCGTGGCGTCACCGGGCTCGTCCTCCAGGACGTCCCGCCGTTCGTGGACAAGCTGCTGGCCAGGGCGGGCGTCGGCGCGGCGGACGTCGCGCACGTGGTGCCGCACCAGCCCAACGGCCTGCTCCTCGACGAGCTGGTACGCGCGTGCGGGCTGACCGCCGCGCACACGCACCGCACGGTGGAGGAGTACGCGAACGTCGGCAGCGCCTCGGTGCCGCTGACCCTCGACCACGCCAACCGGGCCGGGCTGCTCCGCGACGGCGATCTCGTCCTCCTGCTGGCGTTCGGCGGGGGGATGTCGCTCGGGGCGTGCCTGCTGCGGTGGGGCCGGACACCCGGCCCGGACCCCGGTGGGGACCGGTGAGCCCACCGGCCGACCACCGCACCCCCGAAACCCTGCCCGCTTCCACGCCAACCCTGTCGAAACAGGACGGTTATTCATGAAGACCTTGACGAAGCTCGGCGCGTTCGCGCTCGCCCTGGTGTTGGTGCTGGGGAGCGCCTACACCGTCGGCCGCGTGGTCGGGCCGCCGCCGACCGCCGCACCCGCAGCCGCACCCGCCGCCAAGCCGGCCGCCGTGGCCGAGGAGTCCTCGTACGGCCTGACCATCAACCACGAGAGCATGAACCTGAAGGTGATCACGGACAACGTCCGGGCGGGCACGAAGCAGACCTTCGCCTTCCAGATCCTGCAGCACGACGGCACGCCGCTGGTGAAGTACAAGCCGCAGCACGAGAAGCTGATGCACCTGATCGTGGCGCGGCGCGACCTGACGAACTTCCAGCACGTCCACCCGAACCTCGGCTCGGACGGCGTGTGGCGGGTGCCGCTGACCTTCGCGGCGGCGGGCGAGTACCGCGTCTTCGCCGACTACATGCCGCTGTGGGGCATCCACGGCGAGACGCTCGGGGCGGACGTGTCGGTGTCGGGCGACTACCGGCCGGAGGCGCTGCCCGCGCCGTCGACCACCTCGACGGTCGACGGCTACACGGTGACCCTCGGCGGCGAGCTGACGCCCGGCAAGAGCGGCAAGCTGACGCTCAGCGTCGCGAAGGACGGCAAGCCGGTCACCGACCTGGAGCCGTACCTCGGCGCCTTCGGGCACCTGGTCGCGCTGCGCGACGGCGACATGGCGTACCTGCACGTCCACCCCGACGGCACGCCGGGCGACGGGCAGACCGCGCCCGGTCCGGACGTCCTGTTCCACGCCACCGCGCCGAGCTTCGGCGACTACCGGCTGTTCCTGGACTTCCAGCACCAGGGCGTCGTGCGCACGGCGTCGTTCACCCTGCGCGTGAAGGGCCCCAACCCGCCGCCGCACGGCCTGAGCGAGGAGGCCTTCGCGGCGGCCAAGGCCCGCAACGAGGAGGCCGTACGCAACGGCGGAGCCGCTGTCCCGGCCGACACGACCGGCGGCGGCACGGAGGGGGGCACCGAGCATGGCCACGGCTGAGAACCACCTGGAACTGCTGATCGGTGGCATGACGTGCGCGGCCTGCGCCGCGCGCATCGAGAAGCGCCTCAACGACATCGACGGGGTGGAGGCGACCGTCAACTACGCCACCGAGAAGGCGAAGGTGCTCCTCGCGCCCCAGGTCTCGCGGGAGACGGTGATCGCCGCCGTCGAGGAGATCGGCTTCACGGCCCGGCCGGTGCTGCCGGCCGCGGCGCCGGCGGCGGACGTCCCGGATCCGGCGGCCGCGGAGGAGGCCGAGCACGACCGTGAGCTGCGGGCGGCCCGCCACCGCCTCTGGGTCGTCGCCGTGCTGGCGGTGCCGGTCATCGCGATGTCGATGTTCTCCCAGCTCCAGTTCGAGTACTGGCAGTGGGCCTGCCTCACGTTGAGCGCGCCGGTCGTGGTGTGGGGGGCGTGGCCGTTCCACCGGGCCGCCTTCGCCAACCTCCGGCACGCCGCCGCCTCGATGGACACGCTGGTCTCGGTGGGCACGCTCGCCGCGTTCGTGTGGTCGCTGTACACGCTGTTCCTCGGCACCGCCGGCGTGCCCGGCATGCGGCACCCGTTCCGGATCACCCTGGAGCGGACGCCCGGCGAGGGCAACATGTACCTGGAGGTCGCCGCGGGCGTCACCCTCTTCATCCTCTGCGGCCGGTACTTCGAGGCCCGCGCGAAGCGCCGCTCCGGCGCCGCGCTGCGCGCGCTGCTGTCGCTGGGCGCCAAGGACGTGACGGTGCTGCGTGACGGCGCCGAGGCGATCGTGCCGATCTCGGCGCTCGCCGTCGGCGACCGGTTCCTCGTGCGGCCGGGCGAGAAGGTGGCGACCGACGGCGTCGTGGAGGAGGGCTCCTCGGCGGTCGACGCGAGCATGCTGACCGGCGAGTCCGTGCCCGTCGAGGTGGGACCGGGTGACGAGGTCGTCGGCGCGACGGTGAACGCCGGCGGGCGGCTCGTCGTCCGCGCCACGAAGGTGGGCGGCGAGACGCAGCTCGCGCAGATGGCCAGGCTCGTCGAGGACGCGCAGACCGGCAAGGCCGCCGTCCAGCGGCTCGCGGACCAGGTGTCGGCGGTGTTCGTGCCCGGGGTGATCGCGCTGTCGCTCGCCACGCTGGGCTACTGGCTCGGCTCCGGCCAGCCGGCGGCGGCCGCGTTCACCGCCGCCGTGGCCGTACTGATCATCGCCTGCCCGTGCGCGCTGGGACTGGCGACGCCGACCGCGCTGCTGGTCGGCACCGGCCGGGGCGCCCAGCTCGGCATCCTCATCAAGGGACCGCAGGTGTTGGAGTCCACGCGGACCGTCGACACCGTCGTGCTCGACAAGACCGGCACGGTGACCACCGGCGAGATGTCCGTCGTGGAGGTCGTGCCCGTCGACGGGGAGGACGACGTCCAGCTGCTGCGGCTCGCCGGCGCACTGGAGAGCGCGTCGGAGCACCCCATCGCCCGGGCCGTCGTCGCGGGAGCCAGGGACCGGTGCGGCGAACTGCCCCCGGTCGCGGACTTCGCCAGCGAGGCCGGCGTCGGCGTGCGCGGCACCGTCGACGGGCACGAGGTCGTCGTCGGCCGGGCGTCGCTGCTGGGCGCGTGGGCGACCGACCTGCCCCCGGAGTTGGTCGCCGCCAAGGCGACGGCCGACGCGGCGGGCCGTACGTCGGTCATGGTCGGCTGGGACGGCGCCCTGCGGGGGATGCTCGTCGTGTCCGACCGGGTGAAGTCCACCAGCGCGGCGGCGGTGGCGCAGTTCAAGCGGCTCGGGCTGCACCCGATCCTGCTGACCGGCGACAACGCCGCGGTGGCGGCGGCGATCGCGGCGGAGGTGGGGATCGACGACGTGGTCGCCGAGGTCCTCCCCGCCGGGAAGGTCGATCTGGTCAAGCGGCTCCAGGCCGACGGCAAGGTCGTCGCGATGGTCGGCGACGGCGTCAACGACGCCGCCGCCCTCGCGCAGGCCGACCTGGGCATCGCGATGGGCACCGGCAGCGACGTGGCGATCGAGTCCGGCGACCTGACGGTGGTCCGCGGCGACCTGCGGGTGGTCGCGGACGCCATCCGGCTGTCGCGGCGCACCCTCGGCACGATCAAGGGCAACCTGTTCTGGGCCTTCGCGTACAACGTCGCGGCCATCCCGCTCGCGGCGAGCGGACTGCTCAATCCGATGCTGGCGGGTCTGATCATGGCCGGCAGTTCGGTGTTCGTGGTGTCGAACAGCCTGCGGCTGCGGCGGTTCAAGGCGCTCGCCGGCAACGAACTCCCGGACCGCGCCGACACGGCCGAGGCGTCGCGCGCCCCGATGGTCACCGCCTCCTGACGCGTCGAGCGCGCACGTCCGCACGGAAAGAAACGGAGCCGCACCATGGCCGAGCCGAGCCGGCTCGCGGAGGATCCTCAGCTCCTGCTGCTGCACGCGGCCGGTCTCGGCCGGGCGAGCTGGGACGCCGTCGTCGAACGCATCCCGGGCTTCGCCCGGACCCTCGCGATCGACCTGCCCGGTCACGGCAGCGTGCCGGGGCTCGCGTACGACCGGGACGTCGTGCCGAGGCTTGCCGAGTACGTCGCGGAGCGGATCGCCGCGCTGGGGCTGCGCAGGCCGCACGTGGTCGGGCACTCGCTCGGCGGGGTGATCGCGCTCGAACTGGCGCGTCGGGTGCCCGTCGCGGCGGTGACCGCCCTGTGCAGCATCGGGTTCCGGGCGGTCTGCCACGCCTCGATGTGCGTGGTGCGGACCCACGCGATCCTGAGGATGACCGCCGCGGTGGGGCCGAGGACGCGGGGGCGGCTGCTCAACCGGGGGGTGGTCCGCAGGATGGTCATGGGCAGCGTGTCGGCCCGGCCCGCCGCCCTCCGGCCGGACGTGGCCGCCGCCGACGTGAACTCGATGATCACCAGCGACCTGTCCGCCCTGACCCGGTACGCGGGTCTCTACTCGTTCCGCGCCGACGCCACCGACACGACGCCGGTGAACCTCGTGTGGGCCGACCAGGACCGCGTGGTCCCGTTACGCGACGCGCTGCGGGCCCGGCGGGTGCTCCCGAGGGCGCAGCACTACGTCATCCCCGGCAGCGGTCACTTCGTCGTACGCGACGACCCGCACAGCGCCGCTGCCGTCATCCACGCCTGTCACGCCCAGGTGCTGCGGGAGAGGCAGGCCGAGACTCGCAGAGGAGTTCGCGGAAATGTGAACCCACAGCGCGGTAATTGAGCAGGCAATTCGGCCCCGCACATCTGTCGGGGCGGGAACTGTTGACCGACCGGACGCGACTACTGAGGTACGCGGAGCCCGGGACCACCGCTCAGAGGAGTGCGAATGAAAATCACCCCGCAGGCTGGAAAGAAGTTCGGCGTGATCGTGGAGGGTTTCGACGCGGAAACCGCCTCGCCGGAGGACATCGTCGAGCTGAAGAAGGCCATCTACTCGAACAAGATCGTCGTGCTGAAGAACCAGGACCTGTCGCCGCGGCAGTTCCTGGCGCTCGGCCAGCGGCTGGGCCGGGTCGCGGAGTACTACGAGCCGGTCTACCACCACCCCGAGGTGAAGGAGGTGTTCGTCTCCTCCAACGTCAAGGAGGAGGACGGCCGCCAGATCGGGGTGCCGAAGACCGGCAAGTTCTGGCACTCGGACTACCAGTTCATGCCGCGTCCGTTCGACATCACCATGATCTACCCGCAGGTCGTGCCGTCGAAGAACCGGGGCACCTACTTCATCAACCTGGCGACCGCCTACGAGCAGCTCTCCGAGGAGCTGAAGCTGGCCGTCAAGGACAAGACGGCGACGCACAGCGTGCTGCGGTACTTCAAGATCCGGCCGACCGACGTCTACCGGCCGATCTCGGAGATCATCGACGAGGTCAACGCGAAGACCCCGCCGGTGACGAGCCCGCTCGCGTTCCCGCACCCGCACACGGACGAGACCCTGCTCTACCTGAGCGAGGGCTTCACGCTGTCGGTGCAGGACGCGGACGGCAACGACCGGCCGGAACTGCTGGCCGAGCTGCTCACGGCCACCGGCCAGCTCGACCGCACCTACGAGCACGAGAACATCCACCTCCAGACGTTCGAGAAGGGCGACATGCTCCTCTGGGACAACCAGAGCCTGGTCCACCGGGCGCTGCACACCGCGACGCCGGAGCCGGCCGTGTCCTACCGCGTCACCGTCTACGACGACGTGGACGCCGCCTAGTCCCGCACGGACGTTCGATCCGCGGTGGGATCCGACGGCGTCGACCGTCGGATCCCACCGGTGTCCACATCGCACGAGGTCGAGAGGCATGACGTGGCAGGTCAGTTGACGGCGGCGAGGATCAGGGCGGACGTCGCCGAGATGCTCCACCGTCGCCCGGACGAGAGTTTCGACGCGGAGGATCTGTTCGACTCCGGCCTGGACTCGGTGCGGCTGATGACGCTCATCGAGCGGTGGCGCGACGCCGGCGCCGAGGTCAGCTTCGTCGATCTGGCCGAGCGGCCGACGGTGGAGCACTGGGTGAAGCTGCTGGTGGGCGGCGATGGCTGAGCCGTTGCCGCTGGGCGCCGCCCAGGAGGGCATCTGGACCGGTCAGCAGTTCGACCCGGACAGCCCCGCCTTCAACACCGCCGAGTACGTGGAGATCCGCGGCCCGGTCGACGTGCGGCTGCTGGAGGCGGCCGTGCGCGGGGCCGTCGGCGAGGCCGAGGCGCTGAACGTGGTGTTCGAGGAGGACGCCGACGGGCGCCCGTGGCAACGCCCCCGCGACGACGGGTCGTGGCCGCTGCACACCATCGACACCAGCGCCGAGGCGGACCCGCTCGCCGCCGCGACGGCCTGGATGCGCGCGGACCTCGACACCCCCGTCGACCTGCGCAAGGACCCGCTGTTCCGGCAGGCGTTCCTCCGGCTCGGCCCGGACCACCTCCTGTGGTACCAGCGGGTGCACCACATCGCCCTGGACGGGTACGGGCTGTCCCTGGTCGCCCGCCGGGTCGCCGAGCTCTACACCGCCCTCGTCGAGGGGCGTGAACCCCCGCCCCGGACGTTCGGGTCGCTGGCCGCCGTGGTCGACGAGGACCGGGCCTACGCCGACTCGGACAGGTACGCCGCCGCCCGCGAGCACTGGACGTCCCGGGCGCAGGGCAGGCCGGCGCCGGTGGTGCTCGCCCGCCGCACCGGGAAGCTGGCGCGGACGGTGCTGCGCGCCACCGCGGACCTCGACGCCGCCGGCATCGACGCGTTGAAGGCGGTCGCCAAGGCCACCGGAACCACCTGGAGCGAGACCGTCATCGCGGCCTTCGCGGCGTACCTGCACCGGATGACCGGCGCGGACGAGCTGACGCTCGCGCTGCCGGTCATGTCGCGGCTCGGTTCGGTGTCGCTGCGGGTGCCGTGCATGGTCACCAACGTCGTGCCGCTGTGGGTCCGCGTCGAGCCCACCGCCACGCTGGCGGGCCTCACCGCGCAGGTCGCGGCGGAGCTGCGGGCCGGGCGCCCGCACCTGCGCTACCGCTACGAGCAACTGCGCCGGGACCTGCGGATGGTCGCCAGCGAGCGCAAGCTGTTCGGCCCGTCGGTCAACATCATGCCGTTCGACTACGGCCTGCGCTTCGCCGGGCACCGGGGCGTCGTGCACAACGTCAGCGCCGGGCTCGTCGAGGACCTGGTGGTCCACGTGTACGACCGGGCGGACGGCAGCGGGCTGCGGATCGTCCTCGACGCCAACCCGAACTGCTACGACGACGAGGAGCTCACCGGTCACCTGACCCGGTTCCTGGCCTTCCTGCGCCGCGTGACCGATGCCGCCGACACTCCGGTCGCCGACGTCGACCTGCTCCTCGACGGCGAGCGCCGGCTCCTTCTCGAGGAGTGGAACGACACGGCCCGGCCCCTGCCGGCGGTGACCGTACCCGCGCTGTTCGCGGCACAGGCCGCCGCGACGCCGGACCGTACGGCGCTGGTGGCCGGCGACGCCACGCTGACCTTCGCCGAACTCGACCGCCGCGCCGACCGCCTCGCCCACCTGCTCGTCGCTAGGGGGGCGGGCCCCGACCGGCACGTGGGGCTCCTGCTGCCCCGCACCTCCGAGGCGATCGTGGCGCTGCTCGCCGTGCTCAAGGCCGGCGCCGCGTACGTGCCCGTCGACCCGGACCTGCCCGCCCGGCGGGTCGCGGCGATGCTCGCCGACAGCGCACCCGTCGTGCTGCTCGCCACCGGGGCGCTGTGGGCCGGGCACCGGCAGTCGGAGGTCCCGGTCCTGCTCGTGGACGCCCCCGCGACCGTCGCGGAGCTGGCCGGGGCGCCCGACGCGCCCGTACCGGACACCGGCCTCGCGCCGGAGCACGCGGCCTGCCTCATCTACACGTCCGGCTCCACCGGCGTGCCGAAGGGCGTCGTGGTCGAACACCGTGGCCTGGTCAACCTCTTCCACCACCACCGCGACACGATGATCCGGCCGGCCGCCGCCGGCCGGGTGTGCCGGGCCGCGCTGTCCGCGTCGCTGTCGTTCGACACGTCGTGGGAGGGCCTGTTGTGGCTGCTCGACGGCCACGAGCTGCACTTCGTCGACGACGACCGGCGTCGGGACCCCGCCGCGATGCTCGACTACGTCGACCGGCACCAGATCGACTTCATGGACATCACCCCCACGTACGCCGAGGAGCTGGTGGCGAACGGGTTCCTCGACGCCGGCCGGCACCGGCCCGCCGTGCTCGCGCTCGGCGGCGAGGCCACCGGCCCGGCGCTCTGGACGGCCCTGCGCGACGCCGGCACGACCGTCTACAACCTGTACGGCCCCACCGAGTGCACGGTCGACACCCTCTGGTGCCGGCTCTCCGAGAGCGCCGAGCCGATCGTGGGCAGGCCGCTGACCAACACCAGGGCGTACGTGCTGGACCCGGCGCGCGGGCTCGTTCCGCCGGGCACGGTGGGCGAGCTGTACTTCGCCGGGGCGCCGGTCGCCCGCGGCTACCACGACCGTCCGGAGCAGACCGCGGAGCGGTTCGTGACGGATCCCTTCGGGCTCCCGGGCAGCCGGATGTACCGCACCGGCGACCTCGCCCGCTGGCGGCGCGACGGCACCCTGGAGTTCCTCGGCCGCGCGGACGACCAGGTCAAGATCCGGGGCTTCCGCATCGAGCCGGGGGAGATCGAGGCGGTCCTGCTGGCCCACCCCGCGGTCGCCCAGGCGGCGGTGGTGCCCCGCGAGGACGCGCCCGGTCAGGTGCGGCTCGTCGGCTACGTCGTGCCGGTGGGCGACGCCGCGCCGGAGCCCGCCGCGCTGCGGCAGTTCGTGGCGGAGCGGCTGCCCGACTACATGGTGCCGCCCGCGTTCGTCGCGCTGGAGGCGATCCCGCGTACCACGAACGGCAAGCTCGACCGCGCGGCGCTGCCCGCGCCGGACCTGGCCGCGACGGTCGGCGGCCGCGCGCCCCGCGACCACCGTGAGGCGGTGCTGTGCGGTCTCTTCGCCGACCTGCTCGGCCTGCCGGAGGTCGGCATCGACGACGACTTCTTCTCGCTCGGCGGGCACTCCCTGCTCGTCGCCCGGCTGATGGGTCGGGTACGCGCCGAGTTCGGCGTGGAGATCAGCATCCGGACGGTGTTCGAGGCGCCGACCGTCGCGAAGCTCGCGCCGGCGCTCGCCACGGATACCGGCGGCGGCTCGACGGAGGTGCTGCTCCCGCTGCGGACGCGGGGGAGCGGGCCGCCGCTGTTCTGCGTCGCGCCGGCGACCGGGCTGGCGTGGTCCTACGCCGCGCTGCTGGCGAGCCTGCCCGACCGCCCGGTGTACGGACTCCAGTCGGTCGCCGCCGCCGGGTGCGCGAGCGTCGCCGACCTGGCCGCCGACCATGTGCGCCGCATCCGTGAGATCCAGCCCGCCGGGCCCTACCACCTGCTCGGCGCCTCGTTCGGCGGCCTGGTGGCCCACGAGATGGCCACGCAGCTCGCGGAGGCCGGCGAGGCGGTGGCCCTGCTCGCGCTGCTCGACTCGTATCCGGTGCCGGCCGCCTGGCGGGAACTGCCGCCGCCCGCCGAGCACGACGCCGCCGCCGCAGTGCTCGGCCAGGCCGTGCTCGGCGGCCTCGACGAGACGCAGCGTCGCCTCGCGTACGACGCCTTCGCGCGCAACTCGCGGCTCGCCGCCGACTGGACGCCCCGGCGCCTCGGCGGCGACGTGCTGGTCATCGAGGCGACCGAGGGCAAGACACCGGACTGGCCCGGCCCGCGGAGCTGGGCGCCACACGTCGACGGGCGCATCGACGTGCACCGGCTGGACTGCACCCACGACGGCATGCTCGCCGCCGGTCCCCTGGCGCGGGTCGGCGCCGTACTCGCACCTGTCGGCGACCTTCGGAGGGCAACATGAGCGAACGGCGTGAGTGGCTCGGACTCGGCGCGGTTCTCGCCGCGACGTTCATGACCCAGGTGGACGGCTTCGTCGTCAACGTGGCCAGCCCGTCCATCCAGCGCGACCTCGACGCGGGCTTCGACCAGATCCAGTTCGTCGGCGCCGCGTACGTGATCGCCTTCGGGGCCCTGATGGTCACCGGCGCGCGGCTCGGCGACCGGATGGGCCACCGCACGGTGTTCCTCTGGGGCGTCGCCGGCTTCACGGTGACCTCGTTGCTGTGCGGCATCGCGCCGGACGCCGACCTGCTCATCGTGGCCCGCTTCCTGCAGGGCGCCACGGCGGCGTTCATGGCACCCCAGGTGCTCGCGATCATCCGGGCCACGATGCAGGACCCGGACCGGCTGGCGAGGGCCATCAGCGTCTACGGCGTGGTCATCGGCCTGGGCGTGATCAGCGGCATCGCGGGCGGCGGTCTCATCGTCGAGGCCGACCTCTTCGGCCTCGGCTGGCGGCCGGCGCTGCTCATCAACGTGCCCGTCGGGATCGCGATCCTGGCGCTGGGCGGGATCCTCCCGCGTACCGTGCCGAAGGCGCCGCACCGCCTCGACCTCGCGGGCGCGGCGCTCACCATCGTGGCGGCCCCCGCCCTGCTCGTGCCCCTGGTCTTCGGGACGGACGGCTCGCCGTGGCTGTGGCTCGGCGTGCCGCTCGCCCTCGTCCTGGCCGTCGTGCTGGTGCGCCAGCAGCGGCGCCTGCACCGCGAGGGCGGCGAGCCGCTGTTCCCGCCGCGGGTCGTCACCGCCCCCGGGATGCGGCTGTCCCTGCTGACGGTGCTGGCGCTGTTCGCCACGAACTCGGGGCTCTTCCTCGTGTTCACCTACTACCTGCAGACGGGGCTGCGCTTCACGCCGCTCACGGCGGCGCTGATGTTCGTACCGCTCGGGATCGGCTTCTCGCTGGGCTCCGCGGCGAGCCGCCGGGTGGCACGCCTGGTCTCGGCGCCGACCCCGGCCGTGGGCTGCGGCCTGCTCGCCGCCGTCCTGCTGGCCAGCGCGGCCGTCGTCCAGGCGCCCGAGTCCGCGCAGGCGCCCATGCTCGTCGCGGTGGTCACGCTGGCCGGCTTCGGACAGGGCCTGGTCGTCTCACCCCTGGTGGCCGGGATCCTCGGCCGGGTCAGGCCCGCCGAGGCGGGCGCGGCGTCCGGCATGGCGACCACCGTGACGCAGTTCGGCCTGGCGCTCGGGGTCGCGGTCGCGGGGGTCTGCTACCGCACCGTGCTCGGCGCGACGCCCGGCGACCCCGACGTGCCCTTCGCCGACCACGCGACGGCCTTCGCGGTCACCGCGCTCCTGCTCGCGGCCTCCGCGATCTGCGCCGGCCTGGTCAGTGTCCGTCTGCACCACCTGCCCAAGCCCGAGGCCGCGGCAGCGGAACCGGAACAGGCGGCGGCGCCGTCGCCCGTCGCCACGTCAACTGCTCGGAGGACCGGATGAAACTCAAGCGACTCCCCCTCGCGGCGGCCGTCGCCGCCCTGCTTCTCACGACGGCCTGCTCGACGGCCAAGAGCGAGGCTGGCCAGTCGAACGACCCGCCGAAGGCGGGCTACCCGGTGACGATCACCAACTGCGGCAAGAAGTACACCTACCAGCAGGCGCCGAGCCGCGTGGTCGTGATGAACGGCGGGTCGGTCGCGGAGGTCTCCGCGCTGCTGGAACTCGGCGTCGCCGACCGGATCGTCGCCAACGCGCAGTCCTACGGCGCCTCCGAGGTCGACGGCCGGGTCGACGCGATCAAGAAGCTGCCGACGGGCAACATCAAGCTCAACGACATGTCGGACATCCCGCGCGAGGCCATGATCGGGCTGACGCCCGACTTCGTGATCTCCACGTACGACGGCGGCTTCCGCGCCGAGGCGGGCTTCGCCACCCGCGACGACCTCGCGGCCGTCGGGGCCAACACGTACGCCCCGAAGAGCTCGTGCGGCGAGGTCGGCACGGTCTCCGGCACGCCGACCGTCGAGGACAGCTACGCGCTGCTGCGCGACCTCGGGGCCATCTTCGGGGTGTCCGAGCGCGCCGAGAAGATCATCGCCGACTCGAAGGCGCGCATCGCGGAGGTCGGGACGAAGACCGCGAGCCTGCCGAAGCAGAAGGTCATGCTGATCATCCCCGGCATGGCGATGGGCGGGGAGTTCAGCTCGGTCGGCGGCAACGGGATCTGGAACGACATCATGGCCAAGTCCGGTGCGGTGAACGCCTTCGAGGGCGCCACCGACCAGATGTTCGCCAACCTCTCCCGCGAGCAGGTCGCCAAGGCCGACGTGGACGTCCTGCTCGTCGTGAACTACATGTCGAAGGATCCGGACGCGGACGCGAAGAAGCTGCTCGCCCAGTTCCCGCAGTGGGACGCGGCGAAGAACAACCGCTACGTCGTGTTGTCCGACTCGATCTACCTCGGCCCCAGCAACCACCTCGCGGTCGCCAAGATCGCGCAGGCCGCGCACCCCGAGGCGTTCTGAGCGCCATGACCACCTTGTCGCGTTCCACGAACGGCCGGGTGTCGGCCGCGCCGAAGGGCCACGCCACCCGGCCGGCCCCCCTGCACGGCGCGCCCCTGCCGCTGTGCCTGCTCGTGCTCGGCGTACTGCTGGTCGTCCTGATCCTCGTCGCGGCGGCCGTCGGCTCGGTGCCGGTCTCCATCGGCGACACCGGCCGGATCGTCTGGGCGCACCTGACCGGGGCGACCCCCGCCGTGGACCCGGCCCACGACCAGATCGTCTGGACCTTCCGGATCCCACGGGTGCTGCTGGCCGCGCTGTGCGGCGCCGGGCTCGCGGTAGCGGGCGTCGTGTTGCAGGCCCTCGTGGCCAACCCGCTCGCCGACCCCTTCATCCTCGGGGTGTCGGCGGGCGGCTCGGTCGGCGCCGTCACCGTGATGGCACTGGGCGCCGGCGCGGCCGGCGGCCTCGGGGTGTCGGGCGCGGCGTTCGTCGGCGCGATGCTGGCGGTGGCGCTGGTCTTCACCCTCGGGCAGCAGCACGGCCGGCTCAACCCGGTCCGGCTCGTGCTCGCGGGGGTCGCGATCAGCTACGTGTTCACCTCGATCACGAGCCTGCTCCAGTTGCAGACGACGCCCAACAACATGCGCCAGATCATGTTCTGGCTGCTCGGCAGCGTCGCGGGCGCCCGCTGGGAGCAACTCCAGGTCGCGGGCGTGGTCGTCCTCGCGGTGACCGTGCTGCTGACCATGTACGCCCGGCAGTTCAACGCGCTCGTCACCGGCGACGAGTCGGCGACCGCCCTCGGGATCGACGTCAAGCGACTGCGGATCGTGTCGATCGTCCTGACGTCGCTGCTCGCGGGCGTGCTCATCGCCGTGGCCGGCGGCATCGGCTTCGTCGGGCTGATGGTGCCCCACCTGGTGCGGCTCGCGTTCGGCGTGGACCACCGCCGGGTGCTGCCCCTCGCGGCCCTCGTCGGCGCGGTCTACCTCGTGGTCGTCGACCTGCTGTGCCGGACGGTCGACCCGCCGAACGAGTTGCCCCTCAACATCCTGACCGCCCTCTTCGGCGCACCGTTCTTCATCTGGCTGATGCGCCGGGATAGGAGCCTGTCCCACTCTTGACTTCCTACCCACGTCTAGAGGCGGGGGATTTCAGCGGTCGCCCGCTGGGTTTCCTGCTTCACCGACGGCCGCCCCGTCCGGACGTTCGTCCGTTGGGGTCTTATACCGCCTCCACAGGCAATCACGGAGAGCCCCTCCGCGAGAATGTTGCGGGCCGCGTTGACGTCGCGGTCGTGGGTCTGCCCGCATCGGCAGGTCCACGACCGCATGTTCAGCGGCATCCGCTGCGCGAGCGCACCGCACACCGAGCACAGTTTGGACGACGGGAACCAGCGGTCCACGACAACGAGGTTGCGGCCGTGCCAGTCGGCCTTGTATTCGAGCAGGGTGCGGAACTGCCGCCAAGCCGCGTCGCTGACGGCGCGAGCCAGGCTGTGGTTTGTGACCATGTTGCGCACGGTCAGGTCCTCGACGACGATCGTTTGGTTCTCACGAACGAGCCGAGTGGTCAACTTGTGCAGATGGTCCCGCCTGCGGTCGGCGATCCGGGCGTGCACGCGGGCGACCTTGAGCCGGGCCTTGGCCCGGTTCGCGGAGCCCTTCTCCTTCTTGGACAGGTTCCGCTGCGCCTTGGCGAGTGCGGCTCGGTCGCGGCGTTCGTGCTTCGGGTTGACGACTTTCTCGCCGGTGGACAGCGTGAGCAGGCTGTCCAGGCCGGCATCGACCCCGACGGCCGGGCTCGGCGCCGGAGCCTGCTCGATCCGGTCGTCGCACAGCAGCGACACGAACCAGCGACCGGCCGCGTCCTGCGACACGGTCACCGTGGACGGCGCCGCGCCCTCGGGAAGCGGCCGGGACCACACGATATCCAGCGGCTCGGCCATCTTCGCCAGCGTCAACTGGCCGTCGCGGTAGCGGAACCCGCTGGTGGTGTACTCCGCCGACCGGCGCGACTTCTTCTTGCTCTTGAAGCTCGGGTACCGGGCGCGCTTGGCGAAGAAGTTCGTGAACGCGACTTGCAGGTGCCGCAGCGTCTGCTGCAACGGCACGGACGACACCTCGTTGAGGAACGCCAGGTCGTCGGTTTTCTTCCACGCGGTCAACATCGCCGACGTGGTGTTGTAGTTGACCCGTTCCTGGCGCAGCGTCCACGCCTCAGTGCGGGCCTGCAATGCCATGTTGTAGACCAGCCGGACACAGCCGAACGTGCGGGCAAGCTCGCAAGCCTGCTCGGAGCTCGGGTAGAAGCGGAACTTGAATGCCCGCTTCACAGCCCTGGCCATGGCTCACAGCCTAGCAAGATAGCCAGTAAGCCTTGCGGTGACTTGCGGGTGGACGCCCATCCTCCTTGGCCGCGGATCGGCCTTTCCTGTCCTGCTCCGCAGGAGTTCCGTTTCCTCCCCACGGCTGAAGCCGGGGGTTTCCACGGAGGTTTTCGATGAAGCTTCAGGTGCAGCAGGTGTGCGTCTCCATCGGTGGTACGCCGATCCTCCGCGACGTCAGCATGGAGGTCGCGCCCGGCGAGGTCGTCGGCCTGATCGGCCCCAACGGCAGCGGCAAGTCCACGCTCCTGCGGACCATCTACCGGTCGGTCCGGCCCGCCGGCGGGCAGGTGCTGCTCGGCGACGAGGACGTCTGGTCGCTGTCGGCGCGGGCGGCCGCGCGGCGGACCGCCGCCGTGTTGCAGAACAGCCCCACCCCGCCGGGCCTCACCGTGCGGGAGGTCGCCGCGCTGGGCCGGACGCCGCACAAGGGGGTGTTCGACCGCGAGACGGCCGACGACCACGACATCGTCGTCGACGCGCTGGAGCGCACCGGCATGCTGGGGCACGCGGAGCGGATCTACGGCTCGCTGTCCGGCGGTGAGCGGCAGCGGGTGCTGCTCGCCCGGGCGCTGGCCCAGCAGCCGCAGCTCCTGGTGCTCGACGAGCCGACCAACCACCTGGACATCCGGGCCCGGTTCGAGCTGTTGGAGCTGGTGCACACGCTGGCCGTCACCACGCTGGCGGTGCTGCACGACCTGGACCTCGCGGTACGCAGCTGCGACCGCCTCGTCGTGCTGGACCGCGGTGAGGTGGTCGCGTCGGGGCCGGTGCTGGAGGCGCTCACGCCCCAGGTGCTGTCCGGGGTCTTCGGGGTCACCGCCGAGACGGAACGTCACGACGACGGGGTCGTCCGCGTCACGTACGGCGCCCGGCCGCTGGCCAAGACGGGCTGAGCCGGGTGCGGCGGACGTGCCCGCCGCCCGGCCGGACCCGGCCGGGCGGCGCCCCGTCGGGCGGGCGGCGCACCTCGGGCGGGCGGCCCTCGTCGGGCGCGCGCCCGACGCCGCCTTCCCCGCGCCCGTGCGCCGCGCGGTCCCCGGGACGCCCGGCACGCTGCCCGAACGGTTCCATCGAATTCTGGTTGCCGGCGATGAGGCCGGCTGGACTACCGCTGGAATCCGTTCTTCTCGGCATCCCGCACGGTTACCGTGAATTCATGTCGGAGCCACTGGAAGAAAGCACGGTCACGGCTCTGGCCCTGGCCGTCGGGCGCGGCGACCGTTCCGCGGCGGATCCTCTCGTCCGCAGCACGCAGCGTGACGTCTGGCGATTCCTGGTCTACCTGGTGGGGCACGCCGACGCCGAGGACCTGACGCAGGAGACGTTCGTCCGCGCGCTGGGCAGCGCGCACCAGTTCACCGGGCGCCACCACGCACGGTCCTGGCTGCTGGCCATCGCGCGACACGTGGCCGCCGACCACTTCCGCGCCGCCGCGAGCCGGCCCCGGATCGTGTCCGACCAGGACTGGCAGGCCACCGCGGAGCGTTCCGCGGCCCACCACCTGCCCGGCCCGGACGACACGGTCGCGCTCAACCTCGCGGTACGCACGCTGCCCGCGGCCCGCCGCGACGCGTTCGTGCTCACCCAGGTCGTCGGCCTCGGCTATGCGGAGGCGGCCGCACTGTGCTGCTGTCCCGTCGGCACGATCCGCTCCCGCGTCGCGCGGGCCCGCCGCGACCTCGTGTCGGTCCTGGCACCGGCCCCTCGGCGGCGTCCGGCGCTGCCCCGGTAGGCCCTCGCCGCGGTGCGGCGGCCACCGCGTCAAATGTCCCTACTAGAGGATATGACGTGACGGTGGCAAATGTTCCCTAGCATCGATTAGGACCCTTTCGCGCTGCGGCGGCCAGGGGCGGACGGCTTGACGGCCGTCATTTTTTTGTGGAAAGGTCGACCCTCAAGGGGGAAGGTGTCCGTAAGGGCACATCGCAATTCGGGGCCGGGAATCCGTCGAAAACGTTTGCGTTGCGTAACAACTCTGTGGGGTGCGACGCCTGTCGGCGTCCGATCGGCCGCACCGGGTTCTTGCGCGGGGTAGACGGGGCATTCCCGCCCTCGGGTCGATCACTGGGGAGTGTGTCGTGGTTGTTGGATCGACGCCCGTCACCGGGCATCGCGGCTGGCGGGGGGCCGGCCACACCGGGTACGGGGCCAGTTGGCCTCTGGGCGTACGCCGGCTGCGCTAGAGCAAACGAGAGCGCTGCTGCCGTGAACCTCTCCGTCACACCAGGGCGCTCATCATCGCGAGGGGCCGCGCCGCTACCGGCGCCCCGTCTCGCGATGGGCGTCGTCACCGCCGTCTTCGCAAGCATCAGTCTCATCGGCTTCATCCACGTCATGTTCCTGCCGGTCGGTCCGGTGGCCATCGCGCTGTCGTTCACGTGCATCGCCGTCCTGATGGCGATGCAGCTGCTGTGGTACGGCCGCGACAACGGACGCCTGCGCACGCCGCTGGGCTACGGCGTCCTCGCCACCCAGGCCGCGCTGGTCTACCTGCCGATCCTGACCTTCGGGCAGGCGTGGGTCGGCATGCCGGGCTTCCTGGCCGGCAGCGTGCTGCTCGTGCTGCGGGCGGTCACGGCGTGGGTGACCTTCGTCCTCATCGTCGCCTCGATGGCCGTCGCCCAGTGGCTCTTCACCCGCGCGCCGATCGACATGCTCTACACCGCGATCTCCACCGTCACGACGGGGCTCGTGGTGTACGGGTTGTCCCGGCTGACCGCCCTCGTCGTCGAGGTGCAGGAGAGCCGTGCGGAGATCGCGCGCATGGCGGTGCTGCGGGAGCGGCTGCGGTTCGCCCGCGACCTGCACGACCTGCTCGGCTACAGCCTGTCCGCCATCTCGCTCAAGATCGAGCTGGTGCACCGGCTGATGGAGAAGTCACCGCAGGAGGCGAGCGACCAGCTGCTGGAGATCCTGGAGATATCGCGGGTCGCCCTCTCCGACGCGCGGACCGTCGCCAGTGGCTACCGCGAACTGTCGCTGGAGGAGGAGTGCCGGTCCGCCGTGTCCGTGCTGTCCGCCGCGGACATCCAGGTGCGGCTGGACAGCGACCACCTGGACCTGCCGGTCCAGGTGAGCACGGTGCTCGCCACGGTGCTGCGGGAGGGGGTGACCAACATCCTGCGACACAGCAAGGCCAAGCGCTGCGACATCACCATCCGGCAGACGCAGGACGACGCCTGGATCGAGATCGTGAACGACGACCTGGCCGTCGGGCCGCCCAGGGACCCGGGCAGCGGTCGGAACGGGCTGCGCAACCTGTGCGTACGCGCCGAGGAGATCGGCGGCACGCTGACGGTCGACCAGCAGCCGGACCAGTTCCGGCTCTGCGCCAGGGTGCCCCTGCGGCTGGAGCGCCACGGGGCGTCCCGGTCACAGCCAGCCGGCGTCCCGGGCGACCCGGATGGCGTCGACGCGGTTGCGCGCGGAGAGCTTGTTGACGATCGTGGTCAGGTAGTTGCGGACGGTGCCGACTGACAGGAACATCTGCGCCGCGATGTCGACGGCCTGGAGTCCCTCCGCCGTGAGGCGGAGGACTTCGGTCTCGCGCGCCGTGAGGGGGCACTCGGCGCTGTCCCAGGCGGACATCGCGAGCTGGCTGTCGACGACCCGGCGGCCGGCGGCGACGCTGCGGATGGCGTCGACCAGCTGCTCGGTCGGGGCGTCCTTCAGCAGGAAGCCGGTCGCCTTCGCGGACAACGCCCGGCGCAGGGTGCCCGGTCGGCCGAGTGCGGTCAGGACCAGGGTGCGGATCTCCGGCAGGTGGGCCTGGATGTCGGCGATGGCGGAGAGCCCGTCCTTGCCCGGCAGGTCGATGTCGATCACGGCGACGTCGGGCCGGAACCGCTGCGCCATGGGGAGGATCTCCGTGCCCGAGGCGACCGCGGCGACGACCTCGATGTCCGGCTCCAGGTTGAGCAACGCGACCAGCGCATCGCGGACCATGTGCATGTCCTCGGCCAACAACACCTTGATCAACTTGGCATCCCCTGTCGGGCCGGCGCAATTAACCCCGTTCTATCACGCGCCCGCACGCATCCTGAATGCTGTTTTCGCGCCCGCGTGCGAAGGGTCGCCGAGCCATTTGCCGACGGTCGATCGACCATTCACATTCCGTGCACACCCAGATACTCGTCGTTACAGGACATGTCGTTTTCGGGTAGTCCGATGGCGAATTCGCCGACCCCGACCTCCGCCGGCCAGTCGAGCCCGAACGCCGATGCGGAAACTCTGGCGTCCCCCATGGTCAGGGCGCACGTGGCGAGCCCGAGCATCGTGGCGACGAGGCAGAGCGTCTGCTGGAGCATGCCGACGTGCTTCAGGGTGGTGGCGTAGGAGATGCTGTCGTACACCCAGGAGAGCCTGCCCACCCGCGCGGTCATGGTGATCAGCACCGGCGGGGGCCGACGGTCCCCGACGGACACGCGGGCGTTGTCGAGCATCTCGTCGATGTCCGCCGGACTGGCGTTGACGAGGGTCAGCGCGTGCTCGACCGGGCTGTAGTGGTAGATCCCGCGCCGCAGGTCCGGGCAGCGGTCCACCGTCAGGTACAACTCCAGCTCGTACAGCGAACCCGCGCTGGGATACGGCCGTCGCGTCACCGTGTACCGCACGTTGTCGGGAGCCGTGGCCACCGTCTGCATCCGGACCCGCGCCGCGTGGAACAGCAGTTCCCCCAGTTCGCGGGTCGACGGCGCCGCCTCGGCGAACGTGCGGGTGGACCGGCGCCGGTCGACGGCCTCGGTGAGCGTCATCCCGTGCGGAACCGAGACGGGCGGCCGGTACATCGGGATCCGCGGCCCGGCGGGTGCCGGCTTGACGGCGGCCGGGGGCGGCAGGGCCGCGACGTGACGGAACGTGGCGCCGGCGGGGTCGTCGTGGGTGCCGAGCCTGCTGCGCGAGTGGAACAGCAGGTCGTACGGCGACCACATGGCCAGCGTGGGGTCGGAGTCCTCGGGGAACCGCGACGTGCCGGCCTCACCGACGACGACCATGCCCGCGCCGACCAGGTAGGTGACGACGTCGGCCACCCCGGGCAGCGCCAGGCCGACCCGCCGCGCCACCTCGACGACGGTGGTCGCACGGGGGAGCGCGCCGAGCACCAGCGACACCTGCGGCCGGTGCAGCACCACCCGGTGGTGCGACAGCGGGGACTCGAGCACCAGCTCGCCGTCCCGCTGGTGGGCGAACGCGAAACGGGAGAGCCTGACCGGCTGGTCCTCGGCCACCTCCGGCAGCTCGAAGACCCCCAGCGGGGACACCGGCTGGACGGACAGCAGCGGCACCGGCGAGTCCCGCGAGCCGAGCGAGCGGACTATCCGGCCGGGCAGCCGGTCGAGGAGCGACCGGAGGGCGCGCCCGTCCAGCCCGGCGACGTTGCCGAGCGCGACCGGCCCGTAGGTCATGCGGTGCAGGACCTCCTCGACGGCGGGCGCGGGGCGGCCCACCGGGACGTCGCCCCAGCGGGTGAGGATGGTCAGACTGCCGTCCTCAGCCGTCTCGATGGTCACGTCGTCCCGGAAGGACCACAGCGACAGGCTCGGTCCGGGGCGGGACGTGTCGGCGTCGGATGGCAACCTGGCTCCTCGACGGGCGTGGCTGGGGCCACGTGCGCCCCCGCTCTACACGAAAAGTGGTATCGGGTTGAGGTTCTCGTACTCCGTGGGGCGGTCGAGCCTGCCGAGCTGCACCGGGACGTCGAACAGTCTGCCCGGCGCGAACCTCGCCCAGAAGCCGCGCATCCCCGGCACGATGGCCTTCACCACGGGGAGCCCGACGTCCGGGCGGGTCTGGTCGAGCACGAGCACGTCGAGTCCCAGTGCCTCCAACCTGTGCTGCACCGAGCGGACGTCGGCCAGCAGATCGTCCGTCGGGGTGTGGCGGTAGTCGGCGAGCCGGCGCGCCGGCACCGTCGGATCGGGCCGCAGGTAGGCGTCCCCGGCCCAGGTGGCGGTGCGCCACCACCGTACGGCGTCGGGATCGGACCAGCCGTACCCGCCGTCGTCGTCGCCGACCTCCGCCACGGTCGGCATCAACTGGTTCATCTCGGTGAGCGCGCGGACCAGCGCCGCCCGCGGGTCGGGGTGGGTGCCGAAGCCGAACATGATGTCCTCGCACCGCTTGTCGGTGCGCCGGGACAGCGCGGCCATGGTGGGGATCCCGACGTCCGACGACACGTCCAGCACCCACACCTCGCGGTGCAGGCCCGCGTAGACCTCGCGCAGCTCGTCGATCCAGCGGTCGCGGAAGCTGTCCAGGTCGACGGCGGGGGCCTGGGTGCGGTTGTACCACCAGAGGGCCACCGCGTCGCGTTCCACCACCTCCAGCAGGCCCTGGAGCAGCGCGTCCTCCAGGCTGCTGCCGGCGGCGTTGCCGTTGGAGTCCGCGCACAGCGACATGCCGCCGTGCTGCTCCGGCACGTTGAAGTAGAGCATCGAGGTGGGCAGCAGGCGGTGCCGCTGCTCGGTGAGCGACCACACCGGGGTCCAGCTCGTCACGGCCGCGTCGTCGAAGGGCGCGCACACGTACTGGAACGGCGAGCAGGTGGCGTTCCAGCGGTCGCGGTCGGCGTACTGCCGCTCGTCGAACAGCAGGCAGTCGTCGGGGTGGACGGCCGTGTCGGCCAGCTCGGCGTAGCTGCCGGTGACCCGGGCCTCGTCGCCGTGGAAGTACGCGCTGTGCCGCTCGATGGCCTCGCACAGCGCGCTCACCTCGGCGTGCACGGGGGTCACGCCCTTGCCGCCGTTCTCGGCCCGCAGCGCGAAACGCATCTGCTCGGCGTTCCTGCGCGTGGTCATCGCGAGGTTCGGGCCGGAGCGGAACGAGTTGAAGAAGGCCGGGCCCCGCCCGTCGCGGGTGATCTCCTTGACCACGCCGCTGACCGGGCTCACCAGGTGCCCGTAGTCGCGCAGCACCCGCTCCGGCGGCAGGGCGCGGTGGCTGCCGCCGCTGCGGGACGCCTTCGGCCGGCTGCGCAGCGGCACGGGGCGGAACGCCCGGTCCCGCTCGATGCCGGGGTCGCCGCACTCGGGGCACTGCGGCCGGGCCCGCACCTCGTGGTGGGCGCCGCGCAGGGTGACGCTGTCCAACGTCCACACCGCGCGCTGCCCGTCGTGCCGGAGCCCGGCCGTCCACTTCGCGGCCTCCAACGCCACCAGGTGCAGGGCGGCGGCGCCGAGCGGGGGCAGCGACACCGGCGGGGTGCCGATCGCCGTGCCGGAGCCGACGACGGCGCGCAGGCGCGTCTCGGCCTGACGGTGGCCGCGCAGCCGGTGCCCCAGGCAGTGCCAGCACCCCGTCGCGGCGGCGGGGTCGAACACGGGCCCCACCCACACCTGTGCGCCGCCCGGCTTCGCGAGGAGCCAGGGCCGGCCTGCCGCGCGATGCGCGGCGTCGACGGCAGCCAACCCCTCGTCGAGGTAGTCCTCACAGAGCACAATCGATAAGTCGGCGGGCAGGGCCGAAAAGTTCCCGGACACCGGCGTCACCGTCAACCCGGCCGCGCGCAGCGCGTCTGTCGCCGCCGCGGCATCCTCCGCACGGCCGCCGACGCGGACGAGGTCGACCCGGGCGGCGGCGGTGGCCCGTACGGCGGCGGTGGGGTCCAGACCCGCCGCCTCCCAGTACGCGAGCGCGGGCTCGTCGGCCTCCGCCTCCCGCGCCGGCCGCAGCGTCACCAGGCCGGCGTCGACGAGCCGCCGGACGACCGTGCCGATCTCGGCGGGCGACATCCCGGCCGGACTGTCCCGCACGAGTTCCGTCAGGTCACGGGTGCCGTCGAGCAGCGGGGCCAGGGCCTCGACGTGCGCCCCGCTGACCGAGGTCGCTCCGCGCTCGGAGAGCAGGTAGACCGCGTCACCGCGTACCACGTGGGCCCGCAGGTGCCGCTTGAATCCGACGCGCAGCTGTGCATCCCCACCCGACATGGCTGCTCCCTGCTCGACCAGTGCCGCTCCAGCGACACTCCAGCGTGCCTCCAGCCAGCCTCGCGGCAGCGCAGGCTGCGGGCAAGTGCCGCGGTCACATGCTGCCCCCTCGTTTGGTCATGCCCGTCCATGACGCGGTCACTATCGGCTCGACCTTCGCTTGGAATAGCGTGGAAGCCTGTCCTGACTCCCCCTGGTCGGAATCGTCGCTCCCGTCACGGAACCAGTACGCCGACACGCTCGTCGGCGGTGGAAAGTGCGGTGGATCCGACTGATAGCGAGGTCGGCGAAATGATTACCAAGTTTGCGGAACTGGGATCGATGTCGCACGAGGAGAAACTGACGCTCCTCGCCGCGTTGCTGGAGTCGGCGGCCGAACCCGCGACGGAAGTCCGGCGCCCCGAGCCGCCGCCGGTCGTGCCGCCGCGGCACCCGGCGGGGAACCCGCTCGCCGGGCTGCGGTTCGAACTGCTCGGCCCGCTCGTCATCCGGCACGACGGGGTCGACATCGCACCGAGCGCACCGAAGCTGCGGCTGGTCCTGTCCGCGTTGCTGTTCAACGTGAACCAGCCGGTCGGCGCGTCGGTGCTCGTCCGGGAGCTGTGGAGCACGGGGGCGCCCCGCACCGCCCACGCCACCCTCCAGACGTACATGTTCAAGGTGCGCAAGCTCTTCCGCGGCGTGCTCGGCGGCTCGGTCGAGGACATCGCGCGCGACGTCCTGCTCACCTGCTCCGGGGGCTACACGCTGCGGGTGGACCCGAAGCAGCTCGACATCGTCGAGTTCGACGAGCTGGTCACGGCGGGCACCGCGGCGATGCACGCGGGCGACTACGAGCAGGCGGGCGCGCACCTGCGCCGGTCGCTGGCGCTCTGGCGCGGCAGCGTCGTGCACCAGGGCCAGTGGGGCCCGCAGCTGCGCGCCCAGGCCGCGCGGCTCGAGGAGCGGCGGTTCTACGCGTACACCACCAGGATCGATGCCGACCTCTGCCTGGGCCGGCACCGGGAGGCGACCTCCGAGCTCGCGTCGCTGGTCGTGGAGCACCCGCTGCACGAGTCGGCGCACACGATGCTGATGCTCGCGCTGCACCGGTCGGGCCGCACGCCGGCGGCGCTGGAGGTCTACCTGCGGTTCCGGCGGCGGATGATGAACGAACTCGGCATCGAGCCCTCGGAGCGGATCCAGGCGCTGCACCTGGCGCTGCTGTCGACCGACCCGCTGCTCGCGGACCTGTCGCTCACCTCCGACATGCTGCTGGACCGGCTCGTCGGCCGGGTCCGCCACGGGCGTCGGCTGAGTTCTTCCGCTGTTACCGGCTGATGGGCCGGCCGCGATTACCTTCAATTTCGCACTCGTGCGCAAAGGAGGAATAGCAATGACCACATCGCCGGTGAAGAACAGTGCGCCTATCGGGCGTGCGACATTTGCCAACGACCCGGGACTGCTTTCGGACGTGCTGCGCCCGTACGCGAGGCCGAAGACCCAGTACCTGAAGTCCGCGACGGTCACCGTCGCCAACGGGCTGGCGAGCGCGGAGGGCGAGTTCGCCATCCCGTACCCGTGCTACATCGACGACACCGGTCACCTCAACTCGGTCGAGGTGAACATCTGCTTCAACCAGCTCATGTACTACCTGATCGCCAAGTGCGTCCAGGAGCGGACGGTGCCCGCGCTGGCCGCCTGGACGATGGAGGACTACTGGGCCAAGCAGTTGCCGGACATGCTCATCGCGAACTTCACCAGCAGGTTCCGCCGGCCGATCGACTCGTCGTCGTTCCACGGCGAGGTCTCCTTCGCCGAGTTCAGCGAGCGCAACCGCAGCAAGCCGGTCCAGATCATCGACATGCCCTGGCGCTTCTGGGACACCCAGGGTGGCGTCGCCGACGGCGAGGTACGGATGGCGCTGGTCAACCCGCCCGGCATGCGTTTCCAGGCCGACGCGGCGTAAGCCGCCCCCACCCGTACGTCCCCTGAGGAGGACCCCGGTGACTGTTCAGTTGCGCACCCTCGTCGACGTGGTGCGCAGGCACGCCGTCCAGCAGCCGGACGTCGTCGCCATGGTCTGCGAGGGCCGGCGCGTCGACTACGCCACCCTGCACCGCGTCAGCAACCAGGTCGCGCGCGCCCTCCAGGCGGCGGGCCTGCGCCCCGGTGACCGCATCGCCTACCTGGGCAGGGAGTCCGAGCACTACTACGAGCTGCTCTTCGGCGCCGCGAAGACGGGCGTGGTGCTGGTGCCGATCAACTGGCGGCTGGCCGCCGGCGAGGTCGAACACATCCTGCGCGACTCGGGCGCGGCCCTGCTCTTCGTCGACTCGGACTCGGCCGCCGTCGCCGAGAAGCTGGCGGCGGAACTGCCGACGCTGACCGGGGTGGTCGGGCTCGACGGGCCGGGTGCCGCCGGGGCCGGCTTCACCGCCTGGGTGTCGGCGCAACCGGACGCGAACGTGCTGGCCAGGGTCACCCCCGACACGCCGCTGGTGCAGATGTACACCAGCGGCACGACGGGCCTGCCGAAGGGCGTCGTCCTCGCGCACCGCAGCTTCTTCGCGGTACGCCAGGCGCTCGCCTCGGCCGAGCTGGACTGGATCGACTGGCGCGAGGGCGACGTCAGCCTGGTCGGCATGGCCGGTTTCCACATCGGCGGCCTGTGGTGGGCGACGCAGGGCTTCGTGTCGGGCGTGACGAACGTCGTGATGCGCGAGTTCACCACGGCGGGCGCGGTCGAGCTGATCAGGACGCTGCGCGTCACCACCGCCTGCCTGGTGCCCGCGATGCTGCGGCTGCTGCTGGCGGAGCCCGGCGTGTCGAAGGAGGACTTCACCTCGCTGCGCAAGGTGGTCTACGGCGGCGCGCCCATCTCGGCGGCGCTGCTGGCCCGCTGCGTCGAGGGCTTCGGCTGCGAGTTCGCCCAGATCTACGGCCTGACCGAGACCGGCAACACGGCCATCTGCCTGCCCCCGGCCGACCACACGCCGGACAGCGGCCGGATGCAGGCGGCGGGGCGCCCCTACCCGGGCTTCGAGGTCAAGATCGCCGACAGCCGGGGCGAGCCGCTGCCGCCCGGCGAGATCGGCGAGGTCTGGCTGCGTACGCCGGCGGCGATGGTCGAGTACTGGAACCTGCCCGAGGCCACGGCGAAGACGCTTGTCGACGGCTGGGTCGTGACCGGTGACGCGGGCGTGCTGGACGAGGACGGCTACCTGTTCATCCGGGACCGGATCAAGGACATGATCATCGTGGCGGGGGAGAACGTCTACCCGGCGGAGGTCGAGCACGTCATCGGGCGCCACCCGCTGGTCGCCGAGTCGGCCGTCGTGGGCGTGCCGGACGAGCGCTGGGGTGAGGCCGTGCACGCGTTCGTGGTGCCGGTGGAGGGCCAGCAGCTCACCGAGAGTGACCTCGCCCTGCACCTGCGCGGCAAGCTCGCCGCCTTCAAGCAGCCCCTGCACTACGAGTTCATCGACCGGGTGCCCCGCAACCCCAGCGGCAAGATCCTGCGCCGCGAGCTGCGCGAGCGATTCTGGCAGGGCCACGAGCGCAGGGTGAGCTGACCGCGATGACCACCGAGCGCGAATGCCGCGCCCCGCTGCGCCGGCTGCCCCGGCCGGCACGGCGGCGCGGCGCCACGCTGCTCGACACCACGCCGCCCGACGCCCTCGCCGAGGTCGCCGCCATCCACCACACGACGATCGCGGCGCCCGGCGGGACCGGACGCCGCGAATCCGTGGCGCGGGGCGTCGCAGACCACGCGCGGGTCGTGGGCGGCCCCGACCGCGCACGCGACCTCGGCGTGGTCGCCGAGGTCGTCCGCCCGGAGGACACCCGGGCCCGTCCCGTGTCCGCGCCCGCCGCCGGCCCCGTCCGGCGGCGCGGTGCGCACGGGCGCATCCCGCTCTAGCACACGATCCCCCACCGGTCCGCCCTTGGAGTGACGTCGATGCCCGACAACGAGGAAAAGCTGCTCGACTACCTCAGGCGGACGACAGCGGAGCTGCGCGAGACGCGGCGGAAGCTGCGTGACGCGGAGGAGGCCGCGCACGAGCCCATCGCGATCGTCGGCATGGCGTGCCGGTATCCGGGGGGCGTGCGCACGCCGGAGGACCTGTGGGACCTGGTCGCCGCCGGACGCGACGGGATCGGCGGCTTCCCCACGGACCGGGGCTGGAACGTGGGGGAGCTGTACGACCCGACCCCGGGCACGCCGGGCCGGTCGTACACCCGCGAGGGTGGCTTCCTGCCCGACGCCGCGGACTTCGACGCCGAGTTCTTCGGGATCAGCCCGCGCGAGGCGTTGACCACGGACCCGCAGCAGCGGCTGCTGCTGGAGACCTCGTGGGAGGCGTTGGAGAACGCGGGCATCGACCCGGTGGGCCTGCGGGGCAGCGCCACCGGCGTCTTCGCCGGGATGATGTACCACGACTACACGGGCAACAGCTCCACGGGCTCGATCGCCTCGGGCCGGGTCGCGTACACGTTCGGGCTGGAGGGGCCGGCGGTCACCGTCGACACCGCCTGCTCGTCGTCGCTGGTCGCCCTGCACCTCGCCGGGCAGGCGCTGCGCAACGGCGAGTGCACGCTGGCGCTGGCCGGCGGCGTGACGGTGATGGCGACCCCGGAGACGTTCATCGAGTTCTCCCGGCAGCGCGGGCTGTCGCCGGACGGCCGCTGCAAGTCCTTCGCCGCCGCCGCCGACGGGACCGGCTGGTCCGAGGGCGTCGGCGTGCTCGTGCTGGAGCGGCTGTCCGACGCGCGGCGCAACGGGCACCGCGTGCTGGCGGTGGTCCGGGGCACGGCCGTCAACTCCGACGGGGCCTCGAACGGCCTGACCGCCCCGAACGGGCCGGCGCAGCAGCGGGTGATCCGGGCCGCGCTGGCCAACGCGCGGCTGTCGGCGAGCCAGGTCGACGTGGTCGAGGCGCACGGCACGGGCACCGTCCTGGGCGACCCGATCGAGGCGCAGGCGATCCTGGCCACCTACGGGCGGGACCGGGACCGGCCGCTCTGGCTGGGCTCGATCAAGTCGAACATCGGTCACACCCAGGCCGCGGCCGGCGTCGCCGGCCTGATCAAGATGGTGGGCGCGCTGCGGCACGGGCTGCTGCCGCGCACCCTGCACGTCGACGAGCCGTCCCCGAAGGTCGACTGGTCGGCGGGGGCGGTGTCGCTGCTGACCGAGCCGGTGGCGTGGCCCGCCGGCGACCGTCCGCGCCGGGCCGCCGTGTCGTCGTTCGGCATCAGCGGCACCAACGCGCACGTGGTGCTGGAGGAGCCCGAGCCGGCCGAGGCCCCCGAGCCGGTCGCCTCGGCCGAACCGCCGGTGATCCCGTGGGTCCTCTCCGGACGGACGCCGGAGGCGGTACGGGCACAGGCCGCGCGCTTGGCCGGCGCGGTGGCGGGCCGCGATCCCGAGGACGCCGGGTTCGCCCTGGCCGTCGGGTTCACGCTGGCCGTCGGGCGCACCGCGTTCGAGCACCGCGCCGCGGTGGTGGGCCGCGACCTCGCGGAGCTGGTACGCGCGCTGGAGGCCGGCGTGCAGCCGACCCCCGCCGGCACGGGCGGCCGGCTCGCCTTCCTGTTCACCGGGCAGGGGGCGCAGCGGCCGGGCATGGGCGCCGAACTCGCCGCCGCGTACCCCGTCTTCGCCACCGCCTTCGACGAAGCCTGTGCCGCCCTCGACAAGCACCTCGACCGGCCCCTACGCGACGTCATCGACACCGACGAGCTGCACCGGACCGGCTACACCCAACCCGCCCTGTTCGCCTTCGAGGTCGCCCTGCACCGACTCCTCGAATCCTGGGGCGTCCACCCCCACGCCGTCGCCGGACACTCCATCGGCGAACTCGCCGCCGCCCACATCGCCGGCATCCTCGACCTCACCGACGCCGCCACCCTCGTCACCGCCCGCGCCCGCCTCATGCAGGCCCTCCCCGCCGGCGGCGCCATGATCGCCGTCGAGGCCACCGAGGACCAGGTCACCCCCCACCTCAACGGCCAGGTCGGCATCGCCGCCGTCAACACCGCCACCAGCCTCGTCATCTCCGGCGACGACACCGCCACCCTCGCCGCCGCCGACGCACTCGCCGCCCAGGGCCACCGGACGAAGCGCCTCACCGTCTCGCACGCCTTCCACTCCCACCTGATGGACCCCATGCTCGACGACTACCGGGCCGTCGCCGCGTCCGTCACCCATCACGAACCCCGCATCCCCCTCATCTCCACCGTCGACGGCCGACCACTGCGGCCCACCGCCGACCACTGGGTCGACCAGGTCCGCCAGGCCGTCCGCTTCCACGCCGCCGTCACCACCCTCACCACCACCCACCACGTCGACACCTTCCTCGAGATCGGCCCCGACACCGTCCTCGCCACGGCCGCCGCCACCGGCGACGCCACCGCCGTCGCCACCACCCGCCGGGGACAACCCGAGACGCACACCCTCACCAGGGCCGTCGCCGCCCTCCACACCCGCGGCGTCCCGGTCGACTGGCCCACGTTCTTCGCCGGCGCCCGGAGCACGGAGCTGCCGACGTACCCCTTCGAACGCCAGCGGTACTGGGCGGAGAACGCCGCCGCGACCGGGGCGGCGAGCCGACTCGGGCTCGCCGACACCGCGCACCCCCTGCTCGGCGCGGCCGTCGCGCTGCCCGACTTCGACGGCGTCGTCTACACCGGCCGGCTGTCGACCGGCACCCACCCGTGGCTCGCCGACCACGTCGTCGCGGGCGTCGTGCTCGTTCCCGGCGCGGCGCTCGTCGAACTCGCGGTGCACGCCGCGGACGCGGTCGGCTGCCCGGTGCTGGAGGAGCTGACCACGGTCGCCCCGCTGGTCCTGCCCACCGACGGCGCGGTGCAACTGCGGTTGCGCGTCGGCGAGCCGGACGAGGAGGGCCGCCGCACCGTCGAGATCCACTCGCGCGGCGAGCACACCGGGAGCTGGACGGCGCACGCCACCGGACTCGTCGCCGCGGACGCGGTCACCGCGCCGGACTCCGTGACCGAGTGGCCCCCCGCCGACGCCCGGCCGGTCGACCTGACCGACGCCTACGACCGGCTCGCCGACTCCGGCTACGAGTACGGGCGGGCGTTCCGTGGCGTCACGGCGGTCTGGGAGCGCGGCGACGAACTGTTCGCCGAGGTCACCCTCCCCGAGGCGGACGAGCGGTTCGCGCTGCACCCCGCCCTGCTGGACGCCGCGCTGCACGCCCCGCTGCTGGCCGGCCCCGCCGGCACGGGCAACACCGTGCTCCCGTTCTCGTGGCAGCAGGTGGTGCTGCACGCCACGAACGCCACCGCCCTGCGGGTCCGCATCGCCCCCGTCGACTCCGGCTGGGCGATCACCGCGACCGACGGCACGGGCGCTCCCGTGGTGTCGGTGGGCAGGCTGGAGACCCGGCCGGTCGGCGCGCTCGACGCCCGCCCGACCCACCACGACTCGCTGTACGAGCTGACCTGGACCCCCGTGCCGGCCGCCGCAGGGCAGGACGGGGACGTACGGCTGCTCGACACGACCACGTTCCCGCCCGGCCCCGCCCCGGCGGACACCCCGGCCGGCGTCCGCGCCGTGCTGCACCGCGTCCTCGACGAGCTCACGTCGTGGCTGGCCGAACCCGCCGGCTCCCGCATCGTCGTGCGTACCCGCGGCGCGGTGGCCCTGCCCGGCGAGGACGTCACCGACCTCGCGGGCGCCGCCGTGTGGGGGTTCGTCCGCTCGGTCCAGGCCGAGCACCCCGACCGCGTCGTCCTGGTCGACGGCGACGTGGTGCTGGCCGACGACGAGCCGCAGCTCGTGGTCCGCGACGGCGTCCCGTACGCCGCCCGGCTGGCCCGGGCAGCCACCGCCGACCCGGTCGCCACGGACCTCGGCGCCGGGACGGTGCTGGTCTCCGGCGCGTCCGGCGCGTTGGGCGCGGTGGTGGCCCGGCACGTGGTGGCGGTGCACGGGGTGCGCGACCTGCTGCTGGTGTCCCGCCGTGGCGCGGGCGCCCCGGGCGCCGAGGAGTTGGCGGCGGAGCTGACCGCGTCGGGTGCGTCGGTGCGCTGGGCGGCCTGCGACGTGGCCGACCGGGACGCGGTGGCGAAGCTGGTCGCCGGCTGCGACCTGTCGGCGGTCGTGCACGTCGCCGGCGTGGTGGACGACGGTCTGCTGGCGTCGTTGTCGCCGGAGCGCCTCGACCGGGTGCTGGCGCCGAAGGTGGACGCGGCGTGGCACCTGCACGAGGTGACGGCCGGGACGCCCCTGTCGGCGTTCGTGGTGTTCTCGTCGGCGGCGGGCGTGTTCGGCAACGTGGGCCAGGCGGCGTACTCCGCCGCGAACGCGTTCCTGGACGCGCTGGTCGTGCGACGCCGGGCGGCCGGCCTGACCGGGCAGTCCCTGGCGTGGGGCATGTGGGACGGGGGGATGGCGGGCGAGCTGACCGGCGCGGAGCGGCAGCGGCTGGCCCAGGCGGGCGTACGCGCCCTGCCGGTCGACGAGGGCCTGCGCCTCTTCGACGCCGCGCTCACCTGCGCCGCGCCGGTCCTCGTACCCATCGGGCTCGACCTCGGCGTGGTCGACGGTCCGCTCTACCGCGGCCTGGTCCGCCCCCGGACCCGGCGGGCGGCGTCCACCGGCGACGGCCTCGCCGCGCGCCTGGCCGGCCGGTCCGGACCGGAGTGCGCGGACCTGCTGCTGGACCTGGTCCGCACGAACGTCGCGACGGTGCTCGGGCACCGCGACCCCGACGCCGTCGACCCCGGCCGCGCCTTCACCGAGCTGGGCTTCGACTCGCTCGCCGCGCTGGAACTGCGCAACCAGCTCAACGCCGCGACCGGCCTGCGGCTGCCCGCCACCCTGACCTTCGACCGGCCCAACACCCGCGCGGTCGCGGAGCTGCTGTACGAGCGGCTCGTCCCCGACACCGGCAGCGACGGCGGGCTGCCGGAGGACGAGGTCCGCCGCATCCTGCTCGCCATCCCCCTCAGCCGGCTCCGGGACGCCGGCCTGATGGACAGCCTGCTCGAACTGGGCGGCGTCCGGGTCGCCGCCGCCGAGCCGGACGCCGCACCCAGCGGATCCATCGACGACATGGACGCCGACGCACTGATCAGCATGGCGCTCGCCGACCTCGGTGAAGCGACGACGGAAGCGGGGAGCTGACCACATGGCCAACTCGGAGGAGAAGCTCGTCACCGCGCTGCGGGCCTCGCTCAAGGAGAACGAGTGGCTGCGGGAGCAGAACCGCAAGCTCAACTCGACGCTGCGCGAGCCGATCGCCATCGTCGGCATGGCCTGCCGCTACCCGGGCGGGGTGCGGACCCCCGACGACCTGTGGGACCTCGTCGCCGCCGGCGGGGACGGCATCACCGGCTTCCCCACCGACCGCGGCTGGAACGTCGCGGAGCTCTACGACCCCACGCCCGGCACGCCGGGGCGGTCGTACACCCGCGAGGGCGGCTTCCTGCACGACGCGGCCCAGTTCGACCCGGAGTTCTTCGGGATCAGCCCGCGCGAGGCGTTGACGATGGACCCGCAGCAGCGGCTGCTGCTGGAGACGTCGTGGGAGGCCCTGGAGAACGCCGGCATCGACCCGACCGGGCTGCGCGGCAGCGACACGGGCGTCTTCGCCGGGATGATGTACCACGACTACGCGGAGAACAACGCCACCGGCGCGATCGCCTCCGGCCGGGTGGCGTACACCTTCGGCCTGGAGGGGCCCGCCGTCACCGTCGACACCGCGTGCTCGTCGTCGCTGGTGGCCCTGCACCTGGCCGTGCAGGCCCTGCGCAACGGCGAGTGCTCGCTCGCGCTGGCCGGCGGGGTCACCGTGATGGCGACCCCGGAGACCTACGTCGCGTTCTCCAAGCAGCGCGGGCTGTCGCCGGACGGCCGGTGCAAGTCCTTCGCCGCCGCCGCCGACGGCACCGGCTTCGCCGAGGGCGTCGGCATGCTGATCGTGGAGCGGCTCTCCGACGCCCGACGCAACGGGCACCGGGTGCTCGCCGTCGTCCGCGGGACGGCGGTCAACCAGGACGGCGCCTCCAACGGCCTGACCGCCCCGAACGGGCCGGCGCAGCAGCGGGTCATCCAGGCGGCGCTGGCCAACGCGCGGCTGTCGGCCAACCAGATCGACGTGGTCGAGGCGCACGGCACCGGCACCACCCTCGGCGACCCGATCGAGGCACAGGCCATCCTCGCCACCTACGGCCAGGACCGGGACCGGCCGCTGTGGCTCGGCTCGGTCAAGTCCAACATCGGTCACACCCAGGCCGCCGCCGGCGTCGGCGGCATCATCAAGATGGTGCTCGCCATGCGGCACCGGCTGCTGCCGAAGACGCTGCACGTGGACGCCCCCAGCGACCAGGTCGACTGGACCGAGGGCTCGGTCGACCTGCTGACCGAGGCCGTCGCCTGGCCCCGGGGCGCGGAGCCGTCCCGCGCCGGCGTCTCGTCGTTCGGCGTGAGCGGCACCAACGCCCACGTGATCATCGAGGAGCCGCCCGCGCCGGAGGCCGCGCAGCCCGCCGTGGCGGCGACCGGGCCGGTGCCCTGGGTGGTGTCCGGCCGTACGCCCGAGGCCCGGCGCGAGCAGGCGGCCCGGCTGGCGGCCCACCTCGACCGGCACCCCGCGGCCCCGGCCGACGTCGCCGCCGCCCTGGCGACGCGCGCCCGGTTCGAGCACCGCGCGGTCGTGGTCGGCGCGGACCCCGCCGGGCTGCGGGCCGGCCTGGCCGCCGTCGCGGCGGACGAACCCGGGCCGACCGTCGCCACCGGCGCCGTGCTGGGCGACGAGCCCCGGGTCGTCTTCATGTTCCCCGGCCAGGGCTCGCAGTGGGCGGGCATGGCCGTCGAGCTGATGGACACCGCCGAGGTGTTCGCGGACCGGATGGACGAGTGCGCGCGGGCCGTCGACGCGTTCACCGACTGGTCGCTGCTGGACGTCGTCCGGGGCGTGCCCGGCGCGCCGTCGCTGGAGCGGGTGGACGTGGTGCAGCCCGTGCTGTTCGCCGTGATGGTGTCGCTCGCGGCGCTGTGGCGGTCGTACGGCGTGCGGCCCGCCGCCGTGGTGGGGCACTCGCAGGGCGAGATCGCCGCCGCCGTCGTCGCCGGCGCGCTCACCCTCGACGACGGCGCCCGGGTGGTCGCGCTGCGCAGCCGGGCGATCGCCGCCGGGCTGGCCGGGCGCGGCGGCATGGCCTCGGTGGCGGCGCCCCGGGCGGACGTGGAGGCGCTGCTCGCCCGGTGGGGTGAGCGGATCTCCGTCGCGGCGGTCAACGGTCCCGCCGCCACCGTCGTCTCCGGCGAGCCCGACGCCCTCGCCGAGCTGCTGGCCGCGTGCGAGGCCGACGGCGTGCGGATGCGGATGATCCCCGTGGACTACGCCTCGCACTCCGCGCAGGTCGAGGCCATCCGGGACGAGCTGCTGGACGTCCTCGCCGACGTCCGGCCGCGAAGCGCCGACGTGCCGCTGTACTCCACGCTCACCGGCGAGGTCGTCGACACCGCCACCCTCGACGCCGACTACTGGTACGCGAACCTGCGCGGCACGGTCCGGTTCGAGGACGCCATCGACCGCCTGCTCGCCGACGGGCACGACGTCCTCGTGGAGATCAGCCCCCACCCCGTGCTCGGCATGGGAGTGCGCGAGATCCTGGACCGCGCCGACGCCCCGGCCGCGCTCGTCGGCTCGCTGCGGCGCGACGAGGGCGGCCTGTCGCGCTTCCTGCTCTCCCTGGCCGAGGCGTACGTGCGCGGGGTCGCCGTCGAATGGTCCCCGCACACCCGCGGCGTCCCGGCCCCGCTGCCGACGTACGCGTTCCAGCACCAGCGGTACTGGCAGCTCGCGGCGGCGTCCGCCGTGGACGCCCGCGGCCTCGGCATCGACGTCGTCGGCCACCCGCTGCTCGGCGCCGCGCTCACCGTTCCGGAGCGGGACCTCGTCGTGCTCGCCGGCCGGATCAGCCTGGAGACGCACCCGTGGCTGGCCGACCACGCCGTCCTGGACACCGTCCTGCTGCCCGGCACGGCGCTTGTCGAGCTGGCCGTCCGCGCCGGCGACGAGGTCGGCTGCCCGGCCGTCGAGGAACTCGTCATCACCGCCCCGCTCGTCGTGCCGGCACACGGCGGGGTGGCCCTGCGGCTCACCGTGGAGGCGCCGGACGAGCACGGCCGCCGCGCGCTCGGCGTCTACGGGCAGACCGACACCGAGGCGAGGATCGGCATGTGGACCCGGCACGCCACCGGTGTCCTCGCCGCCGCCACGGCAGCGGGGGAGCAGCTCACCGAGTGGCCGCCCGCCGACGCGCTGGCCGTCGACCTCGGCGACCTGTACGACCGGCTCGCCGGGCTCGGCCTGCGGTACGGCCCGGTGTTCCAGGGCCTGCGGGCCGCGTGGCGGCGCGGCGACGAGACGTACGCCGAGGTGGCCCTGCCGCAGGGCGTCGACGTCGACGGGTTCGGCCTGCACCCGGCGCTGTTCGACGTCGCCCTGCACGCGCTCGCCGCGGACGTCGGGGACGGGGCCGCGAAGCTGCCGTTCTCGTGGAACGGCGTGACGCTGCACGGGGCCGGCGCGACGAGCCTGCGCGTCCGGCTCACCAGGACGGGGGCGGACAGCGCGACCCTGCTCCTCGCGGACCACACGGGCGCCCCCGTCGCCTCCGTGGCGGCGCTCACCGTACGCACGGTGGCCCCGCAGGCGCTCAAGGGACGCAGCGGCTTCGTCGAGTCGCTGTTCCGGCTGGAGCACGTGCCGCTGCCCGCCGGCCGGGCCGAGCGCGGCACGTGGCAGACGCTGGGGGACACGGCGGTCTTCGGCGCGCCGCCGGTGGCGCTGGCCGACGTGGCCGCCGACACGCTCTTCCTGCCGTGCTTCTCCGACGCGCCCGGCATCGCCGCGGTGCCCGACCTCACGGCGTTCGCGCTGAGCACGATCCAGCAGTGGCTCGCCGATCCCCGGCAGGCCGAGACCAGGCTCGTCGTGGTGACCCGCCCGGACGACCTCGCCGGCGCGGCGGTGCACGGCCTGGTCCGCTCCGCGCAGGCGGAGAACCCGGAGCGGATCGTCCTGCTGGAGGCCGACGACACCGCCGACGAACTGGTGGCGGCGGCGCTGGCGACGGGCGAGCCGGTGCTCACCGTCCGCGACGGCGTGGTGCGCGCGCCCCGCCTGGCCCGGGTGCCCGAGCAGGACGTCGCCGGGCCGGCGGTGTTCGGCCCGGACAGCCGGGTGCTCGTCACCGGCGGCACCGGCACCCTGGGCGGGCTGGTCGCCCGCCACCTGGTCACCGGGCACGGCGTACGCGACCTCGTGCTGACCAGCCGCCGCGGCCTCGCTGCCGCCGGCGCGGCGGAACTGCGCGACGAACTCGCCGAGCTGGGCGCGACCGTGACGGTGCTGGCGTGCGACGTCGCCGACCGCGACCAGGTCGCGGCGCTGCTGGCGGACCACCCGGTCACCGGCGTCGTGCACACGGCGGGCGTGATGGGCGACGCCACCATCGCCACGCTCACCCCCGACCAGCTGGCCGCGGTGCTGCGACCCAAGGTGGACGCGGCCTGGCACCTGCACGAGCTGGCCGGGGACGTCACCGCCTTCGTGCTGTTCTCCTCGGCCGCCGGCATCTTCGGCAGCCCCGGCCAGGGCGCCTACGCCGCCGCGAACGCGCTGCTCGACGCGCTCGCGGCGCGACGCCGGGCCGCGGGACTGCCCGCCCACTCGCTCGCCTGGGGGCTGTGGGCCGAGCGCAGCGAGATGACCGCCGACGTGGGCGGCGCGCAGCTGGGCCGGATGGCGCGCAGCGGCATGAGCGAGCTGTCCAGCAAGGACGGCCTGGCGCTGTTCGACGCCGCGGTCCGGTCGGCCGACGCGCTGCTCGCGCCGGTGCCGGTGGACCTCGCCGCGTTCGGCCGCGACGACCGGGAACCGCCGGAGCTGCTGCGCGGCCTGGTCCGCGCCCCGGCCCGCCGGGCGGTGGGCGGCTCCTCCCTCGCCCAGCGGCTGGCCGAGGTGCCCGGCGAGCGCTGGCCCGAGGTCGTGCTGGAGGTGGTGCTCACCCGGGTCGCGTCCGTCCTCGGCTACGCCCGGGCGGACCGGCTGCCGGCGGGCCGCCCCTTCAAGGAACTGGGCTTCGACTCGCTCACCGCGCTCGACCTGCGCAACCAGCTCGGCGCGGCGACCGGGCTGCGGCTGCCGGCGACCCTGGTGTTCGACTACCCGACGCCGGAGGCGCTGGCCGGGTACCTGGTGTCGCAGTTGGCCGGCGGGCGGACCGCGACGGCCGACGTCGCCGTGACCCGGCACGACCACGAGCCGGTCGCGATCGTCGGCATGGCCTGCCGCTTCCCCGGCGACGTGCGTACGCCCGAGGACCTGTGGCGGCTGCTGGTGGGCGGCGGCGACGCGATCGGGCCGTTCCCCGGCAACCGGGGATGGAACCTCGACGCGCTCTTCGACCCCGACCCGGACACGTCGGGCACCAGCTACGTCGACCGGGGCGGCTTCCTCCACGACGCGGCCCACTTCGACCCCGGCTTCTTCGGCATCTCCCCGCGCGAGGCGCTGGCGATGGACCCGCAGCAGCGGCTGCTGCTGGAGACCTCGTGGGAGGCGCTGGAGCGGGCCGGCATCGACCCGACCAGGCTGCGTGGCAGCCGGACCGGGGTGTACGCGGGCGTCATGTACAACGACTACGGCACCGTGCTGAGCGCCTCCGCCGAGTCGGTCGACGGGTTCCTCTCCACCGGCAACTCCGGCGGCGTCATCTCCGGCCGGATCTCGTACACGCTCGGGCTGGAGGGCCCGACGATGACCGTCGACACCGCCTGCTCGTCGTCGCTGGTCGCCCTGCACCTCGCCATCTCCGCGCTGCGCAACGGGGAGTGCTCCCTCGCGCTCGCCGGTGGCGTGTCGGTGATGTCGACGCCGGGCACCTTCCTGGAGTTCTCCCGGCAGCGCAATCTCGCCCCCGACGGGCGGTGCAAGTCGTTCGCGGGCGCGGCCGACGGCACGTCGCTCTCCGAGGGCGTCGGCGTGCTGGTCGTCGAGCGGCTCTCCGACGCCCGGCGGAACGGGCACCCCGTACTGGCCGTGGTGCGCGGCTCGGCCGTCAACTCCGACGGCGCCTCCAACGGGCTCACCGCACCCAACGGGCCGTCGCAGCAGCGGGTGATCCGGGCCGCCCTGGCCGACGCGCGGCTGTCCCCGTCCGAGGTCGACGTGGTCGAGGCGCACGGCACCGGCACCACCCTGGGCGACCCGATCGAGGCGCAGGCCGTCCTCGCCACGTACGGCCAGGACCGGGCCACGCCCGTGCTGCTCGGTTCGGTCAAGTCGAACCTCGGGCACACGCAGGCCGCCGCCGGAGTCGCCGGCATCATGAAGATGGTGCTGGCGCTGCGCCACGGCGTGCTCCCGCAGACCCTGCACGTGGACGAGCCCTCGCCGCACGTGGACTGGTCCGCCGGCGCGGTACACGTCGCCTCGGAGACCGTCCCGCTCACCGCCGCCGACCGCCCACTGCGGGCCGCCGTGTCGTCCTTCGGCATCAGCGGCACGAACGCCCACGTCGTACTGGAGCAGGCCGACCCGGCGCCGCCGGCCGACGAGCCGGACGTGCCGTTCACGCCGTGGCTGCTCTCCGCGCGGACCGAGGAGGGGCTGCGGGAGCAGATCCCGCGGCTGCGCGCCCACGTCGCCGCAGACCCGACGCTGCGCCCGGTCGACGTCGCGTACACCCTCGCCACCGGGCGGGCCGGGTTCGCGCACCGCGCGGTGCTGCTCGGCGACGAGGTGGTGACCGGCACGGCCGACGGCGGCAAGCTCGCCATGGTCTTCACCGGGCAGGGGTCGCAGCGGGTGGGCATGGCGGGGGAGCTGATGGGCTTCCCGGTGTTCGCGGCGGCGTTCGACGAGGTGTGTGCGGAGCTGGACGGGCATCTTGAGCGGCCGTTGCGGGAGGTGTGGGGTTCCGAGGAGGTGCATCAGACGGGGTGGGCGCAGCCGGCGTTGTTCGCGGTGGAGGTGGCGCTGTTCCGGTTGTTCGAGTCGTGGGGGGTGCGGCCGGACTTCGTGGCGGGGCACTCGATCGGTGAGTTGGCGGCGGCACACGTGGCGGGGGTCTGGTCGTTGGCCGACGCCGCGAAGGTCGTCGCGGCGCGGGGCCGGTTGATGCAGGCGCTGCCGACCGGTGGCGCGATGGTGGCCGTACGGGCCACCGAGGACGAGGTCGTCCCGTTGCTCTCCGACGCCGTGGCGATCGCCGCCGTGAACGGGCCGGAGTCGGTGGTGCTCTCCGGCGACGAGGCCGCCACCCTCGCCGTGGCCGAGAAGCTGTCGGGGAAGGGCCGCAGGGCGCGGCGGCTGACCGTGTCGCACGCGTTCCACTCGCCGCTGATGGACCCCATGCTCGACGAGTACCGCGCGGTCGTGGCCCAGGTGGACTGCCGGGAGCCGGCCGTCGCGCTGGTCTCGACCGTCACGGGCGGGCCCACCACGCTGGACGCCGAGCACTGGGTGCGGCAGGTGCGCGAACCCGTCCGGTACGCCGACGCGGTCGCCACGCTGGCCGCGGCCGGGGCCACCACCTTCCTGGAGATCGGCCCCGACGCGGTGCTGACCGCGCTCGGCCGCAACGTGGCCGACGGCGAGTGGATCCCGGCGTGCCGCAAGGGCCGCGCCGAGCCGGAGACCGTGGCCACCGCGCTCGCCCGGCTCGCGGTGCGCGGCGCGCCCGTCGACTGGCCCTCGGTGGTGCCGGGGCGGACCGTCGAACTGCCCACGTCCGTGTTCCAGCACCAGCCGTACTGGCCCCGGGCGGGCGCCGGCACCGGCGACGCGAGCGGGCTGGGCCAGGCGCGGGCCAACCATCCGCTGCTGGGCGCGGCGGTCGAGCTGCCGGACGGCGGCGCGGTCTTCACCGGCCGGCTCGCGCTGACCACCCACCCGTGGCTGGCCGACCACGCGGTGGCGGACCTGGTGCTGCTGCCCGGTGCGGCGCTGGTCGAGCTGGCGGCCCACACCGGCCGCGAGGTCGGCTGCCCGCGCGTCGAGGAGCTGACGTTGGAGGCGCCGCTGGTGCTGCCGGACTCCGGCGGCGTCCAGGTGCGCGTGACGGTGGGCGAACCGGCGCCGGACGGCGGCCGGGAGGTGGGCGTCCACTCGCGGACCGAGGACGGGGACGGGTGGACCACCCACGCGGTGGGCCGGCTGACCCCGGCCGGGGCCGCCGGCGCCGACCTGCGGGCCTGGCCGCCGGACGCGGAGCCGGTCGATGTCGCCACGGCGTACGACGACCTGTTCGCGCGCGGCCTGCGCTACGGCCCGGTCTTCCAGGGCCTGACCGCGGCGTGGCGGCGCGGCGACGAGGTGTTCGCGGAGATCACCCTGCCCGAGCAGGCCCACGACGACGCCGGCCGCTTCGACCTGCACCCGGCGCTGCTGGACGCCGTCCTGCACGCGGTGGCGTCGACCGGCGACGGCGACCCGGTGCTGCCGTTCTCGTGGCGCGGATTCACCGTGCACGCGGCGGGCGCCGACCGGCTGCGGGCCCGGATCGTGCCGGGCGACGGCACGGTGGCCATCACCCTGGCCGACACGACCGGCGCCCCGGTGGCCTCCGTCGAGGCGCTGGCGGTACGCCCGGTGTCGCCCGAACAGCTGGCGGCGCTGCGCCGCGACCGGCACGAGTCGCTGCTGCGCCTGGACTGGACGCCGCTGACCGGGTCACCCCGGCCGCGCACCCTCGCGGTGCTCGGGGAGCGGATCGACGGCCTCGACGCGACCGCGTACCCGGACCTGGCGGCCCTCGCCGCCGCCGTCGACGCCGGCGCCGCGGTGCCTGAGGTGGTGGTGGCGCGGTGCGTCCCGGACCGGGGCGTCGCGGAGGACGCGCGGGCCCGCGCGGCCACCCACCAGGTGCTCGACCTGGCGCAGCGGTGGCTCGCCGACGAGCGGTTCGCCGCCGCCCGGCTCGCCGTGCTGACCAGCGGCGCCGTGGCCACCGGCCCCGACGGCGACGTCACCGACCTCGCCGGGGCGGCGGCCTGGGGCCTGGTCCGCTCCGCGCAGTCCGAACACGGCGACCGGTTCGTCCTGGTCGACGTCGACGACGACCGGGCCGCCGGGACCGGCCTGTCGGCCGCGCTCGGCTCCGACGAGCCGCAGCTCGCCGTCCGCGGCGCCGACGTCCTGGTGCCCCGCCTGGCGCGGGCCGGCGCCACCGACGAGACCGCCGCGACCGCGTTCGAGGGGACCGTCCTGGTCACCGGCGCCACCGGCGCGCTCGGCCGGCTCGTCGCCCGGCACCTGGTCACCCGGCACGGCGTACGCGAGCTGGTGCTGGTCAGCCGCAGCGGCCCCGCCGCCGAGGGCGCGGCCGAGCTGCGCGACGAACTCGTCGCCCTGGGCGCCGAGGTCACCGTCGCCGCGTGCGACGTCGCCGACCGGCCCGCCCTCGCCGCGCTGCTCGCGGCGCACCCGGTGCGCGGCGTGGTGCACACGGCCGGCGTCGTCGACGACGCCGTCATCACCTCGCTCACCCCGGACCGGATCGACCGGGTGCTGCGCCCCAAGGTCGACGCCGCGACGAACCTGCACGAGCTGACCCGGGACCTGACCGCGTTCGTCCTGTTCTCCTCGGCCTCCGGGGTGCTCGGCGGCCCCGGCCAGGGCAACTACGCCGCCGGCAACGCCTACCTGGACGCGCTCGCCCAGCACCGGCGGGCGAACGGCCTCCCGGCCGTGTCGCTGGCCTGGGGCCGCTGGGAGCAGGCGGGCATGGCGGAGCAGCTGACCGAGGCCGACCTGCGGCGCATGTCGCGCTCCGGCGTCGGCGCGCTCCCCGTCGACGAGGCGCTGGAGCTCTTCGACGCGGCGTTGCACACCGGCGGCATGGTGGCGCCCATCAAGCTCGACCACCGGGCCCTGCGGGAACGCGCCGTCGCGGGCATGGTGCCACCGGTGCTGAGCGGGCTGGTCCGGGTGCCCGCCCGGCGGACGGCCGACGCCGACGCGGGAGCGGCCGACGCGCTGCGGCAGCGGCTCGCCGGCCGGGACGCCGAGGAGGCCGAGGCGATCCTGCTCGACCTGGTGCGTACCCAGGTGGCGGGGGTGCTGGCCTATCCGGACCCGGGCGCGGTCGCCGCCGACCGGCCGTTCAACGAGCTCGGCTTCGACTCGCTCACCGCGGTCGAGCTGCGCAACCGGGTGAACGCGGCGACCGGGCTGCGACTGCCCGCGACGCTGGTGTTCGACCACCCCACGTCGAAGGCCCTCGCCGCGTACCTGCGGGCCGAACTCTCCGGCGAGGCGGCCGACACCAACGCGGTGCTGGCCGCGTTCGCCGAACTCGACCGTCTCGAGGCGGTCCTGTCGGACGTCGACGAGCAGTCCCGCACCCGGCTGACGCTGCGGCTGCGCGACGTGCTCTCGAAGCTGGGCGGCGAGCCGGCGTCCACCGGCAACGACATCGATTCCGCGACCGACGACGAGGTCTTCGCTCTCATCGACAGCGAGCTGGGGATCTCATGACAGTGCGAGGAGGGCGACCGTAGTGGCCAACGAGGACAAGCTCCGGGACTACCTGAAGCGGGTCACGGTCGACCTGCAGAAGACCCGGCAGCGCCTGCACGAGGTGGAGGCGTCCGCGCACGAGCCGGTCGCGATCGTCGGCATGGCCTGCCGCTACCCCGGCGGCGTGACGAGTCCCGAGGACCTGTGGCGGCTGGTGGAGTCCGGGACCGACGCCACCGGCGCGTTCCCGACCGACCGCGGCTGGGACCTGGAGTCGCTGTACGACCCCCAGTCGCAGCGGGAGGGCACCTCGTACACCTCGCGCGGCGGTTTCCTGTACGACGCGGCGGACTTCGATCCGACGTTCTTCGGCATCAGCCCCCGCGAGGCGGTCGGCCTGGACCCCCAGCAGCGGCTGCTGCTGGAGGTCGCGTGGGAGACGCTGGAGCGGGCCGGCATCGACCCCACCTCGCTCGCCGGCAGCCCGACCGGCGTGTTCACCGGCCTGATGTACCACGACTACGCGGGCAGCAACAGCTCCGGCAGCGTGGTCTCCGGCCGGGTCGCCTACACCCTGGGGCTGGAGGGGCCGGCGGTCACCGTCGACACCGCCTGCTCGTCGTCGCTCGTCGCGCTGCACCTGGCGATCCAGGCGCTGCGCCGGGGCGACTGCACCCTCGCGCTCGTCGGCGGCGTCTCGGTCATGGCGACGCCGCTGACGTTCGTCGAGTTCTCCCGCCAGCGTGGCCTGTCGCCGGACGGGCGGTGCCGCTCGTACTCGGCGGACGCCGACGGCACCGGGTTCGCCGAGGGCGCCGGCGTGCTGCTGGTGGAGCGGCTGTCGGACGCGCTCGAGCACGGCCACCGCGTCCTGGCGGTCGTGCGGGGCTCCGCGGTCAACCAGGACGGCGCGTCGAACGGGCTGACCGCGCCCAACGGGCCGTCGCAGCAGCGGGTCATCGAGGCCGCGCTGGTCGACGCGGGCCTGTCGACGCGCCAGGTCGACGTGGTCGAGGGGCACGGCACCGGCACGACCCTGGGCGACCCGATCGAGGCGCAGGCGCTGCTCGCCACGTACGGCCAGGACCGGGAGGACCCGCTCTGGCTCGGCTCGGTGAAGTCGAACATCGGCCACACCCAGGCCGCGGCCGGGGTGGCCGGGGTCATCAAGATGGTGGAGGCGATCCGGCGTGGCGTCCTGCCCGCGACGCTGCACGCCGAGCAGCCGTCGGACCAGGTGGACTGGACGGCCGGCAACGTACGGCTGCTGACCGCCGCCACCGAGTGGCCGCAGACCGGGCAGCCGCGCCGGGCGGCGGTCTCGTCGTTCGGGTTCAGCGGCACGAACGCCCACGTGATCGTGGAGCAGGCGCCGGACGCCGTCGCCGCGCCCGAGCCGGCCGCCGCGCCGGTGACGTCGCTGCTGCTCACCGCCCGCGACGCCAACGCGCTGCGGGACCAGGCACGGCGGCTCTCCGCCGTGGTGTCGCAGGTGGAGCCGGCCGAGCTGGGTTACGCCCTGGCCACCACGCGGTCCCGCTTCGCGCACCGGGCCGCGGTGCTCGGCGGCACCGCCGAGGAACTGGCCGCCGGCCTGGGCGCCCTGGCCCGCGACGAGCAGGCCGCCAACCTGGTCCGCGGCCGGGTGGCCGACGGCGGGGTCGCGATGCTCTTCTCCGGGCAGGGCGCACAGCGGCTGGGCATGGGCCGCGGGCTGTACGCGGCGTACCCCGAGTTCGCGGCGGCGTTCGACGAGGTGTGCGCCGCCCTGGACCCGCACCTGGACGGGCCGCTGCGCGACGTCCTCGACACCGAGGACCTGCACCTGACCGGCTGGACCCAGCCCGCCCTGTTCGCCGTCGAGGTGGCCCTGTACCGGCTCGTCCGGTCGTGGGGCGTCACCCCCTCGGTCCTGGCCGGGCACTCGATCGGCGAGCTGGCCGCCGCGCACGTCGCGGGGGTGTTCACGCTCGCCGACGCGGCCCGCCTGGTCGCCGCCCGGGGCCGGCTGATGCAGGCGCTGCCGGCCGGCGGGGCGATGCTCGCCGTGCAGGCCACCGAGGACGAGGTCGCGCCGATGCTCGGCGCGGACGCCGACATCGCCGCCGTCAACGGCCCGGACTCGGTGGTCGTCTCCGGCACGGAGGAGGCGGTGGCGGCGGTGGCCGAGCGGTTCGCCGACCGCCGCACCCGGCGGCTGACCGTGTCGCACGCCTTCCACTCGCCGCTGATGGACCCGATGCTCGCGCAGTTCCGGGCGGTGGCCGAGACGGTCTCGTACGCGCCGCCGAGCATCCCGCTGGTCTCCACGGTCACCGGCGCGCCCGCGGGCGACGAGCTGGCGACGCCCGACTACTGGGTCGGGCAGGTCCGCGCGACCGTGCGTTTCGCGGACGCGGTACGCGCCGCCGCCGCGACCGGCGCCACGACGTTCCTCGAACTGGGCCCGGACTCGGTGCTCGCCACCATGGCGGCGGACTGCCTGGACGGCGACGTGCTGGCCGCGCCGGTGCTGCGCCGGGACCGCGACGAGCCGAGTGCCCTGGTGGAGGCGCTGGCGCGGTTGGAGACCCGGGGCGTCACGCTGGACCCGGAGGCGTTCTACCACCGGTCCGGACGGTCCTGGGTGGACCTGCCGACGTACCCCTTCCAGCACGAGCGTTTCTGGCAGGCCAGCGTGGACCCGGCCGGCTCCGGCCAGGCCGGCGACGACGACGGCCTGTGGGCGGCGGTGGACAGCGGTGACCTCGACACGGTGGTCACCACGCTCGACGTGGACCCGCAGGCGCCCCTGGCGTCGGTGCTGCCCGCGCTCTCCGCGTGGCGCAGGGGACGGCAGGAGCGCTCCGCGCTGGACCGCTGGCGCTACCAGGCCCGCTGGGAGCGCCGCCCCGGCGGCACCCCGGCGGCGCTGACCGGCACCTGGCTGCTGGTGGTCGCCGACCCGGCGGCGCCGGGCGACGCGGGTGCAGCGGTCGCCGACGCGCTCAGCGCGCACGGCGCCACGGTCGTCACCACCGGCCCGGCGGACCTGGCCGGCCACCTCGACGCGGATCCGGCCGGCGTGGTCTCCCTCCTCGCGCTCGACGAGGCGTTCCTGCCCGGCCACCCCGGCGTCCCGGCGGGCGCCGCCGCCACCCTCGACCTGATCCGCGCGCTCGCCGGGCGGGGCGCCAGGCTGTGGTGCCTCACCCGTGGGGCCGTCGCCACCTCCCCGGCCGACCCGGTGACCGGCGTGGCGCAGTCGCAGGTGTGGGGCCTCGGCCGGGTCGCCGCGCTGGAGCTGCCCGACACCTGGGGCGGCCTGGTCGACCTGCCCGCCGAGCTGGACGGGCGCGCCGCCGCCGCGCTGGCCGGCGTGCTCGCCGGCATCGGGGAGGACCAGGTCGCGGTGCGCCCGGACGGGGTGTTCGTCCGCAGGCTGCACCGCGCGCCGGTGACCGGCGCCCCGCGCTGGCGCGGCGCGTCCGGCACCGTGCTGATCACCGGCGGCACCGGCACCCTCGGCATCGAGGCCGCCCGCCTGTACGCGCGTCACGGCGCCGAGCGGCTCGTGCTGCTCAGCCGGCGCGGCACCGCCCCCGCCGAGGCGCTCGACGAGCTGCGCGGACTGGGCGCGCAGGTCGACGTCGTCGCCTGCGACGTGGCCGACCGGGCCGCCCTGGCGGCGGTCGTCGACGGCTACCCCGACGTACGCGCCGTGGTGCACGTGGCGGGGCTGGCGCAGCTCACCGGCATCGTGGACATGGACCTCGCCGAGTACGCCGACGTCGTCTCCGCCAAGGTCGCCGGCGCCACCCACCTCGACGCGATCTTCGCGGATCGCGACCTCGACGAGTTCGTGCTCTTCTCCTCCGTGGCCGGCGTCTGGGGCAGCGGTGGCCAGGCCGCCTACGCCGCCGGCAACGCGCACCTGTGCGCCCTCGCCGAGGCGCGGCGCGCCCGGGGGCAGGTCGCCACCGCCCTCGCCTGGGGCCCGTGGGCCGAGAGCACCCTGGTGGACGACGACATCTCGGCCTCGCTGCGCAAGCGGGGCCTGGCGCCGATGGCACCGGAGCGGGCCGTCGCCGCCATGCGTACGGCCCTGGCGGCCGGGGACACGGACGTCGTGCTCGCCGACGTGGACTGGGCCACCTTCGTGCCGTCGTTCGCCGCGCTGCGGCCGAGCCGGCTCTTCGACACCATCCCCGAGGCCGTGGTCGACGAGGAGCCGGCCGAGACGGCCACCTCGTCGGACTTCGCCCGCCGGCTCGCCGACCTGCCCGAGGCGGACCGCCTCGACCACGTCGTCGGGCTGGTCCGCACCCAGGTCGCGCTCACGCTCGGCTACGCGGGCCCGGAGGCGGTCGAGCCGGCCTCCGCGTTCAAGGAACTGGGCTTCGACTCGGTCACCGCCGTCGAGTTCCGCAACCGGATGGTCGAGGCCACCGGCGTACGGCTCTCCGCGGCCGTCGCCTTCGACTACCCGACCCCGGTCGCGCTGGCCGAGCACCTGCTGGAGACCGGCCGCGCCGAGGTGGTCGTCGGCACCGTCGCCGCCGACGAGCCGATCGCCATCGTCGGCATGAGCTGCCGCTTCCCCGGGGGCGTCAGCTCGCCCGAGGAGCTGTGGACGATGCTGCGCGAGGGGCGCGACGGCATCGGCCCGTTCCCCACAGACCGCGGCTGGGACCTCGACGGCCTGTTCCACCCCGACCCGGAGCACTCCGGGACCAGCTACGTCCGTGAGGGCGGCTTCCTCGCCGACCTGCCGGGCTTCGACGCGGCCTTCTTCGGCATCAGCCCCCGCGAGGCGGAGGCCATGGACCCGCAGCAGCGGCTGGTGCTGGAGGCGTCCTGGGCGGCCTTCGAGGACGCCGGCATCGACCCGACCGGGCTGCGGGGCAGCGCGACCGGCGTGTACGTCGGCGCCAACAACGTCGACTACGCCCGGATCACCGGCGCGGCCGGGGCGAGCGCGGAAGGCTTCATGGCCACCGGCAACGCCGCGAGCATCCTCTCCGGTCGCCTCTCGTACGTGCTGGGGCTGGAGGGCCCGGCCGTGACCGTGGACACCGCCTGCTCGTCGTCGCTGGTGGCGATGCACCTGGCGGTGCGGGCGCTGCGCTCGGGCGAGTGCGCGATGGCGGTCGCGGGCGGCGTCACCGCCATGTCGACGCCGGGCGCGTTCCTGGAGTTCAGCCGGATGCGCGGGCTCGCCCCGGACGGGCGCTGCAAGGCGTTCGCGGCCGGCGCGGACGGCACCAACTGGGGCGAGGGCATCGGCATGGTCGTCCTCGAACGGCTCTCCGACGCGCTGGCGGCGGGCCACGAGGTGCTGGCCGTGCTGCGCGGGACCGCCGTCAACCAGGACGGCGCGTCCAACGGGCTGACCGCGCCCAACGGGCCCTCGCAGCAGCGGGTCATCCGGCAGGCGCTCGCCGACGCGGGGCTCTCCACCGCTGACGTGGACGTGGTGGAGGCGCACGGCACGGGCACCACGCTGGGCGACCCCATCGAGGTCGACGCGCTCTTCGCCACGTACGGCCGGGACCGCGCCGCCGAGCGCCCGCTCTGGCTGGGCTCGGTGAAGTCGAACATCGGGCACACCCAGGCCGCCGCCGGCGTCGCCGGGGTGATCAAGATCGTGCTCGCGCTGCGGCACGGCGAACTGCCCCGGACCCTGCACGTGGCCGAGCCGACGGCCCACGTCGACTGGTCGGGCGGGGTGCGCCTGCTCGCCGAACCGCAGCCGTGGGGCCGCAACGGGCACCCGCGTCGCGGCGGCGTCTCGTCGTTCGGGTTCAGCGGCACCAACGCCCACCTCGTCATCGAGGAGGCACCGGAGGCGCCCGAGGCCGAGCGGACGCCCGACGACGGGCCGGTCGCGCTCGTGCTCTCCGCCCGCTCCGACGGGGCGCTGCGCCGGCAGGCCGCTGACCTCGAGCCGCTCCTGGCCGAGGTGGCGCCCCGCGACCTGGCGTACTCGCTGTCGCTGCGGGCCACCCACCAACGCCGCGCGGTCGTGGTGGGCGGCGCCGACGAGCTGCGCGCCGGCCTCGCCGCGCTCGCCGCGGGGGAGCCCGCGCCGAACCTGGCCACCGGGGTCGTCGCCGGCACGCCGGGGAAGGTGGCGTTCTCCTTCCCCGGGCAGGGCTCGCAGTGGATCGGCATGGCCGTGGAGCTGCTCGACACCGCCCCGGTCTTCGCCGCCCGGATGGCCGAGTGCGAGGCCGCGCTGGCGCCGCACGTCGACTGGTCCCTGGAGGCCGTCCTGCGGCAGGGGGAGGAGCTGGACCGGGTGGACGTCGTCCAGCCCGTCCTGTTCGCCGTCATGGTGTCGCTGGCCGAGCTGTGGCGCTCCCACGGGGTCGAGCCCGCCGCCGTGGTGGGGCACTCCCAGGGCGAGATCGCCGCCGCCTGCGTGGCGGGCGCGCTCTCCGTGGCGGACGCGGCCAGGGTCGTCGCCCTGCGCAGCCGCGCGCTGCTGCGCCTGTCCGGCAAGGGCGGCATGGTCTCCGTGCCGCTGCCGGTGGCCGAGGTGCGCGACCGGCTGGAGCGCTTCGCCGGGCGGGTGACCGTGGCGACCGTCAACGGGCCGCGCTCGACGGTGGCGGCCGGCGAGCTGGACGCCCTCGACGAGCTGCTGGCCGAGTGCCAGCGCGACGGCGTGCGCGCCAAGCCGATCGACGTGGACTACGCGTCGCACTCGGCGTACGTGGAGGAGCTGCACGAGGAGCTGCGCGACGTCCTGGCCGGGCTGGAGCCCCGCCGGCCCGAGGTGCCGCTCTACTCGACCGTGGACGACCGCTGGCTGGACGACGTCGCGATGGACGCCGAGTACTGGTACCGCAACCTGCGGCAGACCGTCTGGTACGAGCCCGCCGTCCGGGCCCTGCTCGACGCGGGCGTCACCACGATCGTCGAGGTCAGCCCGCACCCCGTGCTCACCATCGGCGTGCAGGACGTCATCGACGACGCGGCGGCCACCGCCACCGTGGTCGGCTCGCTGCGCCGCGACGAGGGGGGACTGGCGCGCTTCCTGCTCTCCCTGGGCGAGGCGCACGTGCACGGCGTGCACCCCACGTGGGGGGTCGAGGGCGCGCGCCGCGTCCGGCTGCCCGGCTACCCGTTCCAGCACGAGCGGTACTGGCCGGCCGTCGGCACGGCCACCGCCGACGCGGCCGGACTGGGGCTCGCCGCCACCGAGCACCCGCTGCTCGGCGCCGCGGTCGCGCTGGCCGACACCGACGGCCTGCTGTTCACCGGCCGCATCTCGGTGGCCGCGCACCCGTGGCTGGCCGACCACCGGGTCGGCGGGCAGGTGTTCGTGCCCGGGACCGCGCTCGTGGATCTCGCGGTCCGCGCCGGCGACGAGGTCGACTGCGGCCGGGTCGAGGAGCTGACCCTGACCGCACCCCTGGTGCTGCCCGAGAAGGGCGGGGTCCAGGTGCAGCTGCGCGTCGGCGCGCCCGACGGGAACGGGCAGCGGCAGCTGACCGTCCACTCCCGGCCGGACGGGGTCGCCACCGACGCGGCGCCGTGGGTGCGCAACGGCGTCGGCCTGCTCGCCCCCGGGGAACCGGCGGGCGGCTTCGACACCGCGTGGCCGCCGGCGGCCGAGCCGGTCGAGTCCGACGAGCTGTACGCCACCCTGGCCGCGGCCGGTCTCACGTACGGCCCGACGTTCCAGGGCGTACGCCGGGTGTGGCGGCAGGGCGAGGAGATCTTCGCCGAGGTGGCCCTGCCGGCGGAGGCCGCCCGGACGGCGGCCGGGTACGGCCTGCACCCGGCGCTGCTCGACGCCGCGCTGCACCCGCTCGCGCTCGTCACCAGCGGCACCGGGGCGCTGCTGCCGTTCGAGTGGAGCGGCGTCTCCGTGCACGCCGTCGGCGCGACGGAGCTGCGCGTCCGGCTGCGTCCGCGCGGCCGGAACACGGTCGCGGTGACCGTCGCCGATCAGAGCAACAGCGTGGTCGCCGAGGTCGAGTCGCTGGTGCTGCGGGAGGCCAGCGCCCCCGCGCGGCCGAGCACGCACCACGACGCCCTGTTCCGCCTGGAGTGGACCCCGGTCACCGCGCCGGCGACCGCGCCGGACGCCCGCTGGGCGGCCCTCGGCGGGTGCACCCTGCCGCAGGACGCCGGCCTCGTCACCGACGCGTACCCGGACCTGGCGGCCCTGCGGGCCCGGGTGGCCGACGGCGCGCCGACGCCCGCCCTGGTCGTGCTGCCCTGCGCGGCCGGCGCGGCCGACGACCCCGCCGGGGCGGCCCACCGCGTCGTCCACGACACCCTCGCGGTGCTGCGCGAGTGGCTCGCCGACGAGCGGTTCGCCGACGCCCGGCTGGTCGTCGTCACCCGGGACGCGGTGAGCGTGCGGGAGGCGGCCCCCGACCTGCCCAGCTCGCCGGTGTGGGGCCTGCTCCGGTCGGCCCAGAGCGAGCACCCGGACCGCTTCGTCCTGCTCGACGTCGACGACCGCGAGCCGCACCGGGCACTCGCGGCGGCGGTCGCGACCGACGAGCCGCAGCTCGCGATCCGCGACGGCGTCGCCCTGGCCCCGCGGCTCGCCCGCGCGGCCAGCAGTCCCGCGCTGACGGCGCCCACGGCCGACCGCTGGCGGCTGGACGTCACCGAACGCGGCACGCTGGACAACCTGGCGCTGCTGCCGGAGGCGGAGGAGCCGCGCCCGCTGGGGGCGGGCCAGGTGCGCATCGCGATGCGGGCGGCCGGCCTGAACTTCCGGGACGTGCTGATCGCCCTCGACATGTACCCCGGCGGCGGCGTGATGGGCGGCGAGGGGGCGGGCGTGGTCGTCGAGACCGCGCCGGACGTGACCGCCGTCGCGGTCGGCGACCGGGTCATGGGCCTGTTCTACGGCGCCTTCGGCACCGAGGTGGTCACCGACGCGCGGATGGTCGTGCCGGTGCCGTCGGGCTGGTCGTTCGCCACGGCGGCGTCGACGCCGATCGCGTTCTGCACCGCCTACTACGCGCTGGTCGACCTGGCCCAGGTCAAGCCGGGGGAGCGGGTGCTGGTGCACGCCGCGGCCGGTGGCGTCGGCATGGCGGCGGTCCGCCTCGCCCGGCACCTCGGCGCGGAGGTGTACGGCACCGCCAGCACCGGCAAGTGGGACGCGCTGCGGGAGATGGGGCTGCCGGACACGCACATCGGCAACTCCCGCACCCTGGAGTTCGAGGAGCGCTTCGGCGCGGCCGGCATCGACGTGGTGATCGACTCGCTGGCGAAGGAGTTCGTCGACGCCTCGCTGCGCCTGCTCGGCGCGGGCGGCCGGTTCGTCGAGATGGGCAAGACCGACGTGCGGGACCCGGACCGGGTCGCCGCCGACCACCCGGGCGTCGCCTACCAGGCGTTCGACCTGCTCGCCATCGACCCGGACCGGGTCGGCGCGATCCTGCGCGACGTGGTCGCCCTGTTCGGGACGGGCGACCTCACGCCGCTGCCGGTGCGGCCGTACGACATCCGGCGCGCCCCGGAGGCGTTCCGGTTCATGTCCAAGGCCCGGCACGTCGGCAAGCTCGTGCTCACCGCGCCGCCCCGGCGGGACCCCGACGGCACGGTGCTCGTCACGGGCGGCACCGGCACCCTCGGCGGTCTGCTGGCACGGCACCTGGTGACCCGGCGCGGGGTGCGGCACCTCCTGCTGACCAGCCGCCGTGGCCCGGACGCCCCCGGGGCCGCCGAGCTGGTGGCCGAGCTGACCTCGTACGGCGCGGAGGTCACCGTCGCGGCGTGCGACGCGGCGGACCGCGCGGCGCTGGCCGAGACCCTGGCCCGGGTGCCCGCCGCGCACCCGCTGACCGCCGTGGTGCACACGGCGGGCGTCCTCGACGACGGCCTGGTCGCCGCGCTGACCCCGGAGCAGGTCGACGCGGTGCTGCGGCCCAAGGTCGACGCGGCGGTCAACCTGCACGAGCTGACCCTGGACGCCGAGCTGGCCGAGTTCGTCGTGTTCTCCGCGGCGGCCGGCACGATGGGCGGCCCGGGGCAGGGCAACTACGCGGCGGCGAACACCTTCCTGGACGCGCTCGTGGCGCGGCGCCGGGCGGCCGGGCTGCCGGCCCGTTCGCTGGCCTGGGGCCTGTGGAGCGAGGCGAGCGGGATGACCGCGCACCTCGACGCCAACGACCGCGCCCGGATGGCCCGCGTCGGCCTGCTGGAGCTGTCGGTGGAGCAGGGCATGGCGCTGTACGACGCGGCGGAGCTGGTCGACGAGCCGCTGCTGGTGCCGATGCCGGTGGACCCGGCGGCGCTGCGCGAGCTGGGCCGGGCGGGCCTGCTGCCCGCGCTGCTGCGTGGCCTGGTGCGGGGCCCGTCCCGACGGTCGGTGGAGCAGGCGACGCAGTCGCCCGGCGCCCTGCGCGACCACCTGGCGAGCCAGAGCGGCCCGCAGCGGCGGCACACCGCGCTGGAGTTCGTCAAGGCGCAGGCTGCCGCCGTGCTCGGGCACGCTGGCGCGAGCGCCGTGGACCCCGACCGGCCGTTCACCGAGCTGGGCTTCGACTCGCTCACCGCGGTCGAGTTCCGCAACCGGCTGAAGGCGGCCACCGGCCTGAAGCTCTCCGCCACCATGGTGTTCGACCACCCGACCGCCGCGGCGCTCACCGACCACCTGCTGGCCGGGCTGGCCCCCGCCGAGGTGGACCCGGCCGCGGGGCTGTTGGCCGAGCTGGACCGGCTGGAACGCTCGTTCGCCCAGGCCGGTGCGGCGGGTCTGGAGGACGCGGTCAAGGCACGGATTACCGAACGGTTGCACGCGGTGATGTCGAATTGGCGTGGCAGGTCCGACGTGGACGCCGAACCCGACGGACCGGACGTGGGCCTGGTGCTGAAGACCGCCTCCGCCGACGAGCTGTTGCGGTTCATCGACGACGAACTCGGCGCCGCCTGAACCGGACGCGCTGAGGAGGGCTTACTGATGGCGAACGAAGAGCAGCTTGTCGAGTACCTCCGGCGCGTGACGGCCGACCTGCACGAGACGCGGCGGAAGCTGCGTACCGCGACGGAGCGGGAGCCGATCGCCATTGTCGGCATCGGCTGCCGCTTCCCCGGCGGTGTGCGTTCCGCCGACGACCTGTGGGAGCTGGTGTCGTCCGGCGGCGACGGCATCACCGACTTCCCCACCAACCGGGGCTGGGACCTGGACGACCTGTTCGACCCGGACAGCGGCTCCGGCACCAGCTACGTGCGGCGGGGCGGGTTCATCCCGGACGCCACCGACTTCGACGCGGGCTTCTTCGGCATCAGCCCGCGCGAGGCGCTCGCCATGGACCCGCAGCAGCGGCTGATGCTGGAGACGTCGTGGGAGGCGTTCGAGCACGCCGGGATCGACCCGCACTCGCTGCGGGGCAGCCGGACCGGCGTGTTCGTCGGCGCGAACAGCGTCGAGTACCTGAACGCCATGCAGCGCGACGTGGACGCGCTGATCGGCTACACGATGACCGGGGTCGCGGGCAGCGTCGTGTCCGGCCGGGTGTCGTACGTGCTGGGGCTGGAGGGCCCGGCCGTCACCGTGGACACGGCCTGCTCGTCGTCGCTGGTGGCGGTGCACGTGGCCGCGCACGCGCTGCGCAGCGGCGACTGCGACCTCGCGCTGGCCGGCGGCACCTGCGTCATCTCCACGCCCGGCACGTTCATCGAGTTCTCCAGCCAGAAGGGGCTCGCCCCGGACGCCAGGGTCAAGGCGTTCGCCTCGGCGGCGGACGGCACCGCGTTCGGCGAGGGCGTCGGCGTACTCGTGCTGGAGAAGCTGTCGGACGCGCGCCGCAACGGGCACCGCGTCCTGGCGGTGGTACGCGGCTCGGCCGTCAACCAGGACGGCGCGTCGAACGGCCTCACCGCGCCGAACGGGCCGTCGCAGCAGCGGGTCATCCGGGCGGCGCTGGCGAACGCCGGGCTCACCACGGCCGACGTGGACGCGGTGGAGGCGCACGGCACGGGCACCACGCTGGGCGACCCGATCGAGGCCCAGTCGCTCATCGCCACCTACGGCCAGGAACGTGATCGGCCGCTCTGGCTCGGCTCGGTGAAGTCGAACTTCGGGCACACCCAGGCCGCCGCCGGCGTCGCGGGCGTGATCAAGATGGTCATGGCGCTGCGGCACGAGGAGCTGCCCCGCACCCTGCACGTCGACAAGCCGTCGCACCACGTGGACTGGGCCGACGGCGCCGTCCAACTGCTCAGCGAGCCGGTGCGGTGGCCACGGGGCGAGAACCTGCGGCGCGCGGGCGTCTCGTCGTTCGGCATCTCGGGCACCAACGCCCACGTGCTGATCGAGGAGCCACCGGCCGCCGAGGCTCCGCAGAGCGCCCCGCCGGCCGAGGGCCCCGCCACGTGGGTGCTGTCGGCCCGGACCGAGGCGGCGCTGCGCGACCAGGCGGTCCGGCTGCGCGACCGCCTGACCGACGACCTCGGCACGCACGACGTCGCGTACGCGCTCGCCAGCACCCGCGCCCGCCTCCCGCACCGCGCCGTCCTCGTCGGGGACCGGGACGAGCTGTCCGCCGCGCTCGACGCGCTCGCCGACGGCGGTGCGGCCCGCAACCTCGTCACCGGGCTCGCCGACGCCGGCGAGCGCACCGCGTTCCTCTTCCCCGGCCAGGGCTCGCAGTGGCTGGGCATGGCCGCCGAGCTGCTCGACACCGCACCCGTCTTCGCCGAGCGGATGGCGGAGTGCGCCGTCGCCGTCGACCGGCACACCGACTGGTCGCTGCTCGACGTGCTGCGCGGCGTCCCGGGCGCCGCCTCCCTGGACCGGGTCGACGTCGTCCAGCCGGCGCTGTTCGCCATGATGGTCTCGCTGGCGGCGCTGTGGCGCTCCCACGGGATCGAGCCCGCCGCCGTCGTCGGGCACTCCCAGGGCGAGATCGCCGCCGCCTGCGTGGCCGGCGCGCTCACCCTGGACGACGCCGCCCTGGTGGTGACCCGGCGCAGCCAGCTGATCGCCGTGGACCTTGCCGGGCGGGGCGGCATGGTGTCCGTGTCGGAGCCGGTCGCGAAGGTCGCCCGGCGCCTGCGGCCCGGGCTGTCGGTCGCCGCCGTGAACGGGCCGTCCACCGTGGTCGTCTCCGGCGCGCCCGAGGCGCTCGACGAGCTGCTCGCCGAGTGCGAGCGCGACGAGGTCCGCGCGCGGCGCATCGACGTCGACTACGCCTCGCACTCCGCGCACGTCGAGTCGATGCGCGACGAGCTGCTCCGGGTCCTCGCCCCCGTGCGGCCCCGCACCGGCGACGTGCCGCTCTACTCGACCGTCACCGGTGAGCTGCTCGACACCGCCGAGCTGGTCGCCGAGTACTGGTACCGCAACCTGCGGCAGACCGTCGAGTTCGAGCAGACCGTACGCGGCGTCATCGCCGACGGCATCGACTCCTTCGTCGAGGTCAGCTCGCACCCGGTGCTCGTACCCGCCGTGCAGGACCTGCTCGACGAGGCGGGCGGCGGCTCGGTCGTCGGCACGCTGCGCCGCGACGAGGGCGGCCTGCGCCGGTTCCTGCTGTCGCTGGGGCAGGCGCACACCCGGGGCGTGCAGCCGGACTGGGCCACGCTGGTCACCGCCCCGGCCCGACCGGTGGCCCTGCCCACGTACGCCTTCCAGCGCCGCACCTACTGGCCCAGCGGGGCGGGCGGCCCGGTCGACGCCACCGGCCTCGGCCTCGGCTCCACCGGCCACCCGCTGCTCGGCGCGACCGTGTCGCTGGCCGGCGCGGACGGGGTGCTGCTCACCGGCCGGCTGTCGACCTCGGCGCACCCGTGGCTCGCCGACCACCGGGTGGCGGGCCGGATCCTCCTGCCCGGCACGGCCTTCGTCGAGCTGGCGGTCCGCGCCGGCGACGAGGTGGGCGCCACCGTGGTCGAGGAGCTGACGCTCGAAGCGCCCCTGGTGGTGCCGGAGCGGGGCGCGGTGCAGGTCCAGCTCCGCGTCGGCGAGCCCGGCCCGGACGGCGCCCGGCGGCTGACCGTCCACTCGCGGCCCGACGGCGACGGCCCGTGGACCCGGCACGCCACCGGCACCCTGGGCACCGGGAACTCCGGCGCCGCCGACCGCGCGGCGGCCCCGGCGGGCGTCTGGCCGCCGGAGGGCGCCGAGGCCCTGGACACCGCCGAGCTGTACGACCGGTTCGCGGCGCTCGACGTGACGTACGGCCCCGCCTTCGGCGGCCTGGGGTCGGTGTGGCGGCGGGGCGACGAGCTGTTCGCCGAGGTCACCGCCCCCGAGGCGGCGAAGGTGACGGGCTTCGGCCTGCACCCCGCGATGCTCGACGCGGCGCTGCACCCGCTCGGCCTGGGCGTGTTCACCTCCGACGACGGCGAGGGCGGGCCCTGGCTGCCGTTCGCCTGGCACGGGGTCACCCTGCACGCCACCGGTGCCGCCCGGCTGCGGGTCACCATCCGGTCGGCGGGCCCGAACGCCGTCGCGGTGACCGTCGCCGACCACGCCGGCGCGCCGGTCGCCACGATCGACGCGCTGGCCGTGCGCCGGCTGCCGGCGAGCGCGCTCGCCGACCTGACCAACCCGCGCCACCAGGCGATGCACGTGCTCGACTGGGTGCCAGTCCCGGTGGCCGACGGCGCGGCCACGGTCGCGGTCGTGGGCGGCGAGCTGCCCGGCGCCACCACGTACGACAGCCTCGCCGCGATCGGCGAGGTCCCCGACTTCGTGGTCCTCCCGGTCACGGCCGACGGCGACGACCTGGTCGGGGCCACCTACCGGGCGGTGGAGCACGCCCTCGCCGCCGTCCAGGAGTGGCTGGCCGAGGACCGGTTCGCCGCCGCCCGCCTGGTCGTGCTGACCGAGGGGGCCACCGACGCGACCCGGCCGGCGCTCGCCGCCGTGTGGGGCCTGCTGCGCTCGGCCGCGTCCGAGAACCCCGGCCGGATCGTGCTCGTCGACGTGGCGGGCGGGCAGTGGGCGCCGAACCTCGTGCCGGCGCTGCGCTCGGGCGAGCCGCAGCTCGCGCTGCGCGGCACCGAGGTCCTCGCACCCCGCCTCGCGAAGGCGTCCGGGCAGCCGGGCACGCCGCCGGAGATCACCGGCACGGTCCTCGTCACGGGGGCGTCGGGCACGCTCGGCCGCCTCGTCGCCCGGCACCTCGTCGCGCGGCACGGCGTCCGTCGCCTCGTGCTCGCGGGCCGTCGCGGCATGACCGAGGAGTTGCGGACGCTGCACGACGAGCTGACCGCCCAGGGCGTGCACGTGACGGTCGCCGCCTGCGACGCCGCCGACCGCGAGGCGCTGGCCGCGCTCGTCGCGGAGCACCCGCCCACGGCGGTCGTGCACACGGCCGGCGTCCTGGACGACGGGATGATCCCGTCGCTCACGCCGGAGCGGGTCGCGACCGCGCTGCGCCCCAAGGTCGACGCGCTCGTCAACCTGCACGAGCTGGCCGGCGACGTGAGCGCCTTCGTCGTCTTCTCCTCCGCGGCGGGCGTCCTCGGCGGCCCCGGCCAGGGTAACTACGCGGCGGCCAACGCCTTCGTCGACGCGTTCGCCGCGTACCGGCGCGCCCGGGGCCTGCCCGCGGTGTCGCTGGCGTGGGGCATGTGGGCGCAGCGCACCGGCCTCACCGGCGCGCTCGACGACGCCGACCTCGCCCGGATGCGGCGCTCCGGCGTGCGGCCCCTCTCCACCGAGGACGGGCTCGCGCTCCTCGACGAGGCGCTTGGCGCGCCCGAGGCCGCCCTCGTGCCGATCCACCTGGACCTCGCCGCCCTGCGGGAGCAGGCGACCGGCGGCGTGCTGCCCCCGGTGCTGCGCGGCCTGGTCCGCACCCCGGCGCGACGCCAGGTCTCCGCCGACGCCGCGGCGGCCTCCGACCTGGTCGCGGCCCTCGCCGGTCGCGGCCCGGCCGAGCGCCGCAAGGAGCTGGTCGACATCGTCCGTACGCAGGTCGCGGTCGTGCTCGGGCACGGCGGCGCCGAGGCGGTGGGCGCGACGAAGGCGTTCAAGGAGCTGGGCTTCGACTCGCTCACCGCCGTCGAGTTCCGCAACCGCCTCAACGCGGTCGTCGGCCTGCGGCTGCCCGTCACGCTGGTCTTCGACTACCCGAACCCCACCGCGCTGGCCGAGCACCTGGACGCGGAACTCTTCGCCGGCGGGTCGGCCGCAGCCGTGGTCGTGGCCGCCACCGACGGCACCGACGACCCCATCGCGATCGTCGGCATGGGCTGCCGGTTCCCCGGCGGCGCCACCTCCCCGGAGAAGCTGTGGGACCTGGTCGCGGGGGGCGTCGACGCGGTGGCCGGCTTCCCGACCGACCGGGGCTGGGACATCGACAACCTCGTCGACCCGGACCCGGACAAGCCCGGCCGCACCTACTGCGGGGAGGGCGCCTTCCTGTACGACGCGGCCTGGTTCGACGCCGAGTTCTTCGGCATCTCCCGCCGCGAGGCCCTGGCCATGGACCCGCAGCAGCGGCTGTTCCTGGAGACCTCGTGGGAGGCCGTCGAGCGCGCCGGCATCGATCCCACCACCCTGCGCGGCAGCCGCACCGGCGTGTTCGCCGGCCTGATGTACCACGACTACACCGCGCACCTTCAGCACCTGCCTCCCGAGCTCGACGGCTTCATCGGCACCGGCGTCGCCGGCGGCGTGGTCTCCGGCCGGGTGTCGTACGCGCTGGGGCTGGAGGGGCCGGCGGTCACCGTCGACACCGCGTGCTCGTCGTCGCTGGTCACCCTGCACCTGGCCGCCCAGTCGCTGCGCCGGGGCGAGTGCACGCTCGCCCTGGCCGGTGGCGTGACCGTGCTCGCGACGCCCAACGCGTTCATCGACTTCAGCCGCCAGCGGGCCCTCGCGCCGGACGGCCGGTGCAAGTCCTTCGCGGCCGGCGCCGACGGCACCGGCTGGGGTGAGGGCGTCGGGGTGCTGGTGCTCGAACGGCTCTCCGACGCGCGCCGCAACGGCCACCCGGTGCTCGCCGTCGTACGCAGCACCGCCGTCAACCAGGACGGCGCGAGCAACGGCATGACCGCGCCGAACGGGCCGTCCCAGCAGCGCCTGGTCAACCAGGCGCTCGCCGACGCGGGGCTGCGACCGGCCGACGTGGACGCCGTCGAGGCGCACGGCACCGGCACCACCCTGGGCGACCCGATCGAGGCCCGGTCGCTCATCGCGACGTACGGCCGCGACCGGGGCGAGCACCCGCTCTGGGTCGGCTCGATCAAGTCGAACATCGGGCACACCCAGGCCGCCGCCGGCGTCGCCGGAGTGATCAAGATGGTGGAGGCGATCCGGCACGGCCTGCTGCCGCCGACGCTGCACGTCGACGCGCCGTCGCCGCACGTGGACTGGGCGGACGGGGCCGTCCAGCTGCTGACCGCGGCGGTGCCCTGGCCGGAGACGGGACGCCCGCGCCGCGCCGGCGTCTCCTCGTTCGGCATCTCCGGCACCAACGCGCACGCGATCATCGAGCAGGCGCCCGAGCCCGTGGTGGTGGACTCGACGGCCGAGGTGCCGGTGGTGCCCCTGGTGGTGTCCGGCCGGGACCAGGCCGCGCTGCGGGACCAGGCGGCCCGGCTCGCCGCACACCTCACCGACGCGGCGTCCGCCGTGGACGCCGGCTTCTCGCTCGCCACCACCCGTACCGCCCTGCGGCACCGGGCGGTCGTGCTCGGCCGGGACCTGGCCGAGCTGCGCGCCGGACTGGCCGCGCTGGCCCGTGGCGAGAACGCCCCCGGAGTGGTCGGCGGGGTCGCCGACACCGCCGGGGCGAACGCCGTGCTCTTCACCGGGCAGGGGTCGCAGCGGGTGGGTATGGCGGGGGAGCTGATGGGCTTCCCGGTGTTCGCGGCGGCGTTCGACGAGGTGTGTGCGGAGCTGGACGGGCATCTTGAGCGGCCGTTGCGGGAGGTGTGGGGTTCCGAGGAGGTGCATCAGACGGGGTGGGCGCAGCCGGCGTTGTTCGCGGTGGAGGTGGCGCTGTTCCGGTTGTTCGAGTCGTGGGGGGTGCGGCCGGACTTCGTGGCGGGGCACTCGATCGGTGAGTTGGCGGCGGCACACGTGGCGGGGGTCCTCACCCTGCCGGACGCCGCCCGGCTGGTGGCCGCCCGCGGCCGGCTGATGCAGGCGCTGCCGACCGGCGGCGCGATGGTGGCCGTACGCGCCGCCGAGGACGAGGTCGTTCCGTTGCTCTCCGACGCCGTGGCGATCGCCGCCGTCAACGGGCCGGAGTCGGTGGTGCTCTCCGGCGAGGAGGCCGCCACCCTGGCGGTCGCCGAAAAGCTGGCCGCCAGCGGCCGCAAGACCAAGCGGCTCACCGTGTCGCACGCGTTCCACTCGCCGCTGATGGAGCCCATGCTCGACGAGTTCCGCGCGGTGGCCGGGTCCGTCACCCACCACCCGCCGACGATCCCGGTGCTCTCCACGGTCACCGGTGAGCCCGCCGAGCTGACCCCCGAGTACTGGGTGCGTCAGGTGCGGGCGACGGTCCGGTTCGCCGCGGCCGTCGAGGCGCTGGCGGCACGCGGCGTACGCACCTTCCTCGAACTGGGCCCGGACGCGGTGCTCACCGCGCTCGGCCGGGAGTGCGTGGCCGACGGCGAGTTCGTGCCCGCGCAGCGCGCCGACCGGGACGGGCCGCAGGTGGCGACCGAGGCGCTCGCCCGCCTGCACAACCGCGGCGTACCCGTCGACTGGCCGGCCTTCTTCGCCGGCGCGCGCCCGGTCGCCCTGCCCACGTACGCCTTCCAGCGCACCCGCCTGTGGCCGGACCCGCCCGCCGCCGCCGCGCCCGGCGACGACTTCTGGGCCGCGGTCGAGCGCGACGACCTGGGCGCGCTGCTGGGCCTGGACGACACCGCCACCCTGAAGGACGTGGCGGTGGCGCTGTCGTCGTGGCGACGCGGTCCCGCGCCCGGCTACCAGCTGCGGTGGTCCCCGGTCACGGAGCTGCCGGTGCCCGCGCTGCGGGGCGTGTGGCTGGTGCCGACGGACGCCGACCGGATCGCCGAGGCGATGGCCCGGCACGGCGCCGACGTGCGCGTGTACCGCGACGGCACGGCGGACGAACTGCTCGACCTGGTGCCCGAACACCTGGCCGCGGGGGTGCTGACGACGTCCGCCGGCCCCACCCCCGCCGGGCTGCTGCGTGCCCTCGACGAGTCCCGCGTGGAGGCTCCCGTGTGGTGCCTGACCCGGGGCGCGGCCGCGGTCACCCCCACCGAGCGGATCACCGACCTGGACGGGGCGGCGGCGTACGGCTTCGGCCGGTCCACCGCCCTCGCCACGCCCCGGGCCTGGGGCGGGGTCGTCGACCTGCCGGAGACGCTCGACGACCGGACCCTGACCGCCCTGTGCCGGGTGCTCACCCGGGGGGCCGGCGAGGACCAGGTGGCGCTGCGCTCGGCGGGCGTCTTCGCCCGCCGGCTCGTCGCGGCCCCCGCGCCGACCGGTGAGCCGTGGCGGCCGACGGGCCCGGTCGCACTGCACGGCGGGCCGCTGGCGGACCGGATCGCCGCCCTGCTGGAGGCGGCGGGCGCGACGGTCACCACGGGGGCCGCCGACACGATGGTCGTCACCAGCGACGCCGACGACCCGGTCGCGACCGCCCTCGCCGCCAGCGCCGAGCGGCTCGTGCTCGTGCACACGGCCGACGAGATGTTCGGTGTCGCCGGCGCCGCCGGAACGGCGGCCGTGTTCGACGCGATCGCCCAGCAGCGCGACGGGGCGGTGTCGATCGCGGTCGGTCCGGACGTCACCGCCGAGCAGTTCGGCGCGGCGGTGGGCGCGGGCACGGCCGGCCGGGTCGCCGCCGCCGTGGACTGGCCCTCGTTCGTACCCGACTACACCCGGTACCGGCCGAGCCCGCTGCTGCGGGACCTGCCGGACGCGATGCGCCACGTCACCGAGGCCGCCGAGGACACGCTCGACGCCGACAGCCCCGACGCGTTGCGCCGGCTGCTCGACGGCGCCGACGAGGCCCAGACCCGCGCGGTGCTGTCCCACGTGGTACGGGCCCAGACCGCGTACACGCTCGGTCTGCCGTCGGCCGCCACGGTCGACGAGAACCAGGAGTTCCTCGACATCGGTTTCTCCTCCCTCACCGCCGTGGAACTGCGGCGCCGGCTCGAGGCCCTCACCGGGCTGGAGCTGACCGCCGCGCTCGTCTACGACCACCCGACGCCTGCCGAGGTGGTCGAGGAACTGCTCGCCCAGCGGGCCCTCGTCGCGTAGCAGACCCCCCCACGACGAGGAGCGGACCTTCGCCACCCCCCTCTCGGAAGGAAGCCCCCATGAGCAAGTCCGCTCGGATGAGCACGCTGATCAAGCCGCCCAAGGTGGCGTGGAACCCGACGGAACGCCGGCTGCTGCGCGCGGCGGGCATCGCCGACCTGCGCGACGTGGCCCGCCGGGCGGTGCCCCGGATGGTGTTCGACTACTGCGACGGGGCGGCGGACAGCGAGCGCAGCCTCAGCCGCGCCCGGGAGACGTTCGCCAACATCGAGTTCCAGCCGTCGGTGCTGCGCGACGTGTCCCACCTGGACACCAGCCGGACGGTGCTCGGCAAGCGGCAGAAGCTGCCGTTCGCCCTGGCGCCGGTCGGTTTCAACCGGGTGATGCACGCCGAGGGCGAGCCGGCGGTCGCGTCGGTGGCGCAGCAGTTCGGCATCCCGTACTCGGTCTCCACCCTCGCGACCACGTCGCTGGCGGACGTCGCCGCCGCCGCGCCCGAGGGGCGGCACTGGTTCCAGCTGTACTTCGCCGAGGACCGGGCGATGGTCAAGGAACTGATCGCGCTCGCCGAGGAGGCGAAGTTCGACACCATCCTGCTGACGCTGGACACGCCGATCTCCGTGCCGCGCCGCCGCGACATCCGCAACGGCCTGACCATCCCGCCGTCGATGAGCGTCGGCACCATCGCCGAGGCGTTCCTGCACCCGGGCTGGTGGATGCGGCAGTGGCGGGCCGGCACCCCGTCCCCGCAGGTGCTCAAGGCCACCGGCGGGTCCGCGTCCGACATGATCAAGCGGGTGTTCAACCCGCGGCTGTCCATCGACGACGTCGAGTGGCTGCGCGGCGCCTGGTCGGGCAAGCTCGTCGCCAAGGGCGTGCAGAGCGTCGCCGACGCCAGGCGGGTCGCGGACGTCGGGGTCGACGGGGTCTGGCTGTCCACGCACGGCGGACGCAAGCTCGACCGGGCCCCGGTGCCCGTCGAGCTGCTGCCGCACGTCGTGGACGAGGTGGGCGACCGGGTCGAGGTGCTCGTCGACACCGGCATCACCTCGGGTGCCGACATCGTGGCGGCGATCGCCCTGGGCGCCACCGCCGCCGTGGTCGGCCGGGCCTACCAGTACGGCCTGATGGCCGGCGGCCGGCGCGGCGTCGTACGGGCCATGGAGATCCTGAGCCGGGAGATCGAGGTCACCATGAAGCTGCTCGGGGTCTCCTCGGTGGGCGAGCTGAACCGTTCGCACGTCAGGTTCCGCTGATTCCCGCCGTTTCTCGATCTCCGGTCGGAACGATCGGACTGTCGCATTTCGGGGCGTACGTGGAGGTTATTTGTGGCACGCATGAGCGGGAACGGTCACTGCCGTTCGTTCAACGGGGACGGGAGGATGGACATCATGGTCCGCGACGACGTCACGGGCGAACTGCTGGTCTTCCCGCACAGCGGCAGCTTCCGGGGTAGCGAGACCTTCGGCGAGCCGGAGCTGATCAGCACCGGCTTCCATCCGAACCGGCACCACGGGCTGGTCCGCCCCATCGACGTCAACGGCAACGGCTACGCCGACGTCATCGGCGTCAGCATGACGCACATGAACGAGACCCACGGGATCTTCCTCTATCCGAACCGGGGTGGGCTGAACGGTCTCGACACCCTCGGCGAGCCGATCCGCATCTCCGGTGCCCGCGACGACAAGAAGTGGGAGACCCTCGGCATCGCGGACCTGGACCTGGACGGCTGTGACGACATGTTCGGCCGCGAGCAGAATGCGGGCCACGTCGACGCGTTCTTCAACCAGCGCCAGGTCCGGCAGAACGAGACGTACGACCGCACCGCGCACCGCATGGTGACGGTCGACGTCGAGGACTTCCCGCTGGCGATGGCCGACTTCACCGGCACCGGCCGGGCCGACCTGCTGGTCCGCCGCGCCAACGGCGACCTCGACCTGTACGAGTTCGCGCACGACACCTCCGGCGAGGGTCCGTGGTGGCGTGGCGAGGGCCGGTGGTTCACGCTCGCCCACGGCTGGCAGGAGTACGAGATCATCACGGTGACCGACATCGACCTCGACGGCCGCCCGGACGTGCTGGGTCTGCGCCCCGACGGCACGCTCGTCGTCCACCTGCACCACGGCACGTTCGACCCGGACCGGCCGTTCGCGACGCTGTCCGCACCGGAGGTCGTCGCGACCGGCTGGCAGAAGTACTCGGTGGTGAGCTGACGTGGGCCGGCTCGCGCCGCCACGCGCGGCCCGGGGATCCGACACAGTGCACGCACGACGAGAGGAGCAGTGGTGAGCGTGAATGAGGCCGGCGACCAGGCCGGGTGGCGGCTGGTGGTGGAGTCGAAGCGCTGCATCAGCTCGGGTTTCTGCGTGGGCAGCGCGCCGGACCACTTCGCGATGGACCCCGTCTCCCGGCCGCTGGCCGACGTGGTGGCGCCGTCCGACCAGGTGATCGAGGCCGCCGAATTCTGCCCCGTGGAGGCCATCTCGGTGATCGACGCACAGGACGGGACGCCGATCGCCCCGAAGCGATGACGGCGGGGCCCGCCGGGTGCGACCACGCCCGGCGGGCCGACACGACGCGGTCCGCCCGTCACCTCGCGGGTGACCGGCGGACCGCGTCTTCCGTAGCGCTCAGACCGTGACCGGGAGGGAGATCAGTGCCGGCACCAGCGGCGTACGCCGGACCCGCAGCGACTCCCGGGGCGCGGCGAGCTTGATGTTCGGGAAACGGGTGAACAGCTCCCGGAGGGCGATGGTCGTCTCCATCCGGGCCAGCTCCGAACCCGAGCAGAAGTGCGGGCCGCCGCCGAACGCCACGTGCCCCTTGTCCTCGCGGTCGATGTCGAGCACCTGCGGATCGGGGAACCGCTTCGGGTCGTTGCCCGCCGCGGTCAGGTGCAGCAGCACCGTCTCGCCCTTGGCGATCTTCGTGCCGTCGATCTCCAGGTCCTCCGTGGCGAAGCGGCGGAAGCCGTGGTGCACGGAGCCGTTGCGGCGCAGCAGCTCCTCGACGGCCACGTCGAACAGGTCCGGGTCCTTGCGGAGCCGCTCCAGCGTCTCCGGGCTGTCGAGCAGCGCCAGCGCGCCCCGGCCGATCATGCCCGCGGTGGTGTCGTACCCGCCCAGCATCGTCAGCAGGGCCAGGGCCATCACCTGGTAGACGTTGAGTTCGGGCTCGCCGTCGGCGTTCTTGGCGTGGATCCAGTACGAGAAGAGGTCCTCGCCGGGCTCCTTCGTCTTCTCCTCGCGGACCATGTTCATGAAGTGCGACATCTTCGTGCGGACCATCGCGTTGGTCTCGTTGTCGCCGCTGAACACCAGGTCCGCCCAGTGCTTCAGGTCCTTGCGGTACTCCTCGCGGATGCCGAGCACGTCGCAGACGATCGTGATCGGCAGGATGGCCGCGTAGTCCTCGACCAGGTCGCCGCCGCCGGCCGCCTCGATCGCGTCCAGCCGGGCCTTGACCAGCTGGTGCACCCGGGGGCGGAACGTCTCCAGGTTGCGGGGCAGGAAGGTGAAGTTGATCATCTTCTTGAGCCGCGTGTGCTCCGGCGGGTCGAGGGTGACGATCGTCCCCGTCGCCTCGCCCTCCGGGAAGCGCTTGCTGGTGAAGTCCCCGTTGCTGTACTCGCGGGGCCGCGCGAGGCGCCTGTCGCGGAGCGCGGAGTAGACCTCGGCGTGACCGGTCACCAGCCACACGGGGCCGTGGTCGGGCAGGCAGGTGCGGTGCACGGCACCCTTTTCGTGCAGTGACGCGTAGACCTCGTACGCCGCGTACGGGCTAGCGAAGTAGTCGTCGTCCATCACCATCTGATGCCCGTGCGCCGGGCACTTGTTCGCCATGTCGTCCTCGCTGTGGTCTGAGCAGGAATCGCCGTCGGCCTCCGGTGCGCCAGGCGTCACGGACCGCGCGCCCCTGATGTTGCCCGCAGACGGTCCACCCTCGGGTAATCGGGGAGGCGATCGTGGCTGGTGCGGAGTGGATCGGTGGGTTAGTGGGTGAGTGCGGGGATTTGGATTTTGGCGTCGTGTTCGAGGATGCGTTGTTGGAGTTCTTGGAGGCTGCGGCCGGGTTCGAGGCCGAGGCCGTCGACGAGGGCTTCGCGGGTGCGTCGGTAGAC
>NZ_JAVRFL010000039.1:0-71184 GCF_031845925.1 Micromonospora reichwaldensis
GCGGTACAAGCGCACAGCGCGCTGACGTAGCTCATCGGGGTACTTCTTCGGTGCTGCCACGGACGACTTCCTCCCCACGGCCATCAGACCATGATCAAGAAGCTCCATGAAAGCGGGGGTGGCTCACGGCCACACAGGTTGGCCCGCCACGGCAGCCACACATGCCCGCTCGGCAGCCACGCGCAGGTTGGCCCCGCCTGCCGGCCACGCGCAGGTTGGCCCGCTCTTGCCGGCCACGCGCAGGTTGGCCCGCCTCGGCAGCCCCGCGTCGAACCCGCCCCGCAGCCCCGCGTCGAACCGCCCTGCGGCCCCGGACGGGCCGTGGTCTCACCAACGGGGCAGCTCGACAGCGTCCGAGGCAGCAACCCACCCAGGGGCCAGGCCTCCACCGGCCCGGCCCATGCACCGGCCCGGCCCTGCCCCAGGCCTGGACACGGGGCGCAGCAGCCCGGGCCCGTCGAGTCCGCCAGGTCAGCGACGGCGGGGCTGCCGGGTGCGGAGGTAGTCGGAGACCACGTACTCGCCGAGATCCTCCAGGTCGGGGGTGAACATGCGGCCCTTCGAGCGGCGGGCCACGGCGTCGACGAAGCGGCGCAGGCCGGGATCGTCGCCGAGCATGAACAGGTTGAGCGTGGCCCCGTAGCGGGTGAGCCGGTCCACCTCGCCCACGGTCGCCGCGATCGTCTCCGGCAGCGGCGGCCAGTGGAACAGCGCCTCCCCGTCGTCCGGGTCCAGGTGGGCGGTCGGCTCCCCGTCGGTGACCACCAGCACCACCGGCTCGGCGTCCGGGTGCCGCCGCAGGTGCCGGCCGGCCAGCCGCAGCGCGTGCTGGAGGTTCGTGCCCTGCCGCAGGTCCGGCTCGACGGCGGCCAGTTCCTGCTGGGTCAGCGGTAGCGCCTCCAGGCCGAAGCCGACGATCTGCAACGCGTCCTGGGGGAACCGGGTGGCCATCAGGTGCGCCAGTGCCAGCGCCGTCTGCTTCATCGGGCCCCACCGGCCCTGGGAGATCATCGAGTAGGAGAGGTCGACGCAGAGCACCACCGCCGCCGAGGCCCGCCGCTCGGTCTCCACCACCTCGAAGTCCTCGACGGCCAGCTGGACCGGCACACCGGAGCCGGCGCGGTGGACCGCCCGGGTCAGCGTCCGCACCACGTCCAGGGGCTGCTCGTCGCCGTACTCCCACGGCCTCGATCCGCCGCTGACCTCGCCGGCGGCGCCCGCCGAGCGCAGGTCGTGCTGGCCGCGCGGCCCGGCCGTCAGGTCCGCGAAGACCCGCCGCAGCGCCGTGCCGCCGAGCCGGCGCAGCGCCTTCGGGCTCAGGGTCAGCCCGTCGGCGTCCCGGCTCACCCAACCCTGCCGGCGCAGCTCCCGCTCCAGCTCCCGCAGCCGGCGTACATCGTCGGCGGCGTCGCGGCCCAGCGTCCGGGCCACCGCGTCGACGTCGACGTCGTCCAGGGTGGCGCCCGGATGCTCCTGGTCGAGCTGGTCCAGCAACTCGTCCAGCTCGGCGATCTCGCCGAGGGCGCCGGCGGCCTCGCCGTATCCGAGGGGCCGCTCGCCCCGCACCCGCTCGCCCGGGCCCCGGTGCAGGTCGGGGCGGAGCGCCCGGAGGTTGGCGTCCAGCGCGGACAGCTCCCCGGCGAGCCGGTCGCCGAGCGACTGCCGCATCAGGCCGGCCAGCTCCTCGCGCTGGCGGTCGGAGAGCGAGCGCATCAGCCGCTCACCGGCGGCCGAGCGCCGGGCCAGCACGTCGACGAGTTCGTCGACGTCGGTCGGCTGCTCGGGGAAGAACGCGCCGTGCCGGCGCATGAACTCGGCGAAGGCGTCGGTGGTGTCCTCCGACCGGGCGTGCCGGGCCAGCAGGTCGTTGAGGTCGCGCATCATCTCGGACAGCCGCTGCTGCGCGGCCGGGTCCGCCGAGGCGCGCACCGCGTCGCGCAGCCCGGCGAAGCGCTGGCCGAGCACCTCGTCGCGCAGCCCGTCGAGGATCCGCTGGTACGTCCGGCGGGCCTCGTCGCTGCTCCACCGGTAGCCGGTCAGCTCCTCCACGGCGCGGGCCGTCGAGCGGGGCAGGTTGTCCAGCACCGCCTCGGCGAACCGCGCGTCGTCGTCGCCGCGCCCGCGCAGCTCGTCCCGCTCGGCGGCCAGCGCCTGGTCGAGCAGGGCCCGGGCCCGGGTGACGGCCCCGTCCAGGTCGCCCCGGCGCAACGCCTCCCGGCGCAGCCGCCTGGCCCGGGCGGCGAGGTCGTCGAGGCCGCCGCGCCCCTGGGGCCCCTGCCGCAGCAGGCTCCGCAGCGCCTCCCGGAGACTGCCACCGGCCAGCACCTCGGCGCCGACGGCGTCCACCGCCCCCCGCACGTCGTACGGGGGCGCGAGCGGGTCGGGGCCGCCCCGCCACTGCCCGTACCGGAACCGGTCGCCGGCCATGCTCAGGCCCGGCCGCCGTAGCGGGTCCGGCCGGAGTCGGTGACGTCCTTGCCGAGCCGGCGGGTCAGGTGCAGCCCTTCCAGGACGAACTCCACGCCGGCCGCGACCTGCTCCGGGGTGGGCGCGTCGCCCAGCCCGAGCCGGTCCAGCGCCTTGGCCAGGCCGGGCACGGTGCCCACCTGGCGCAGCAGCTCGGCGGAGCTGACCAGCTCGCCGGTCTCGATCACCGCGTCCTCGTCGACGAGGGCGGTGAAGCCGGAGAGGTCCAGCCCCGCCAGTCGGGCCCGGAACGTCTCGGCGGTCGCGGTCCGCAGCAGGTGGCCGAGGATCTCGACCTCCCGGCCCTCCTCGCCGCTCTCGAACTCGACCTTGCCGCGCAGGGTGCTGGTCACCGACACCGCGTCCCCCACCCGAGCCACCGCCCCCTCGGATGAAAGGAAGGGCACCTTGTTATCGCTTTCTGATGTGGAAGGTGCCCTTCCTAACCGCTCGGCGGGGGGCACCGTGCCGGCGGCGGCCAGCAGGCCGGCGCGGCGCAGCGCGGCGGCGGCGACCGTCTCGGCGGCGGCGATGGCGAAGCGGGCGGAGACCCCGGAGCGCGGGTCCACCGACGGCGACTCTCGCACCGCGCGGGCGAACCGCGCCAGCACCTCCAGCACGTGCTCCGGCACCTCGGCGACCAGGTCGGCCTCCTGCCGGATCAGGGCCAGCTCCAGGTCGAGGTCGACCGGGTAGTGGGTACGCACCTCGGCGCCGAAGCGGTCCTTCAGCGGGGTGATGATCCGGCCCCGGTTGGTGTAGTCCTCCGGGTTGGCGCTGGCCACCAGGAACAGGTCCAGCGGCAGCCGCAGCTGGTAGCCACGCACCTGGATGTCCCGCTCCTCCAGCACGTTGAGCAGCGCGACCTGGATCCGCTCGGCCAGGTCGGGCAGCTCGTTGACCGCGAAGATGCCCCGGTTGGTACGCGGGACGAGGCCGAAGTGGATGGTCTCCGGGTCGCCGAGGGTGCGCCCCTGGGCGATCCGGATCGGGTCGACGTCGCCGATCAGGTCGCCGACGCTGGTGTCCGGGGTGGCCAGCTTCTCGCCGTAGCGCATCGAGCGGTGCAGCCACGCCACCGGCAGGTCGTCGCCGGCCTCGGCGACCAGCGTCCGCGAGCTGGGGGTGAGCGGGTGCAGCGGGTGCTCGTTGAGCACCGAGCCGACGATCACCGGGGTCCACTCGTCGAGCAGGCCGACCAGCGAACGGATCAGTCGGGTCTTGCCCTGGCCCCGCTCGCCGAGCAGCACCATGTCGTGCCCGGCGAGCAGCGCCCGCTCGACCTCGGGCAGCACCGTGTCGTCGTAGCCGACGATGCCGGGGAAGCGGTCGGCGCCGGAACGCATCCGGGCCAGGAGGTTGTCGCGGAGTTCCTGCTTGACCGTGCGGTACGCGTGGCCGGCCGCCCGCAGCTCGCCGAGCGTGCCGGGCAGGTCGGCCGGAGGTGCCGGGGTAACCGGGAAAGGCGCAGTCACCCGACCAACGCTAGCTCACCGGAACGGGGGCGCCCGGTCCGTCGACCGGGCACCCCCGTCTCAGCCGCGTCCGCAGCTCCGGCAGGTGCCCCGACGGCGCAGGTGGTACGCGTACGTGGCGACGCCGAGCGCGACGCCCCAGAACGGCCAGAGCAGCATCGGCGCGGTGGCGAGGCTGAACCCGCCGGAGAAGTCCCAGAAGGCGGGGGTGGCGAGCAGGCCGAGACTCGCCGCGGTGACCGCCACCGCCACCAGCGTCGCCGGGACGACGGCCAGCCGGACCGGCACCGGGCGCCCGGCCAGGCCGATCATCCAGCGCGGGAACCGTTCGCCCCACCGCTGCACCAGCCCGAGGGTGAGGACCGCGCCCACCAGGGCGAAGCCGCCCAGCCCGGCGCCCGCCCAGACCAGCCCGGACTCGCGCATCTCGTCGAGGAACGACCGCTCGATGCCGAGCGGAACGCCGACCGCCCAGGCGAGCCGGGTGAGGGCGTACAGGGCGGGAACGGTGGCCGCGGTCCAGGCCGCCACGCGCCCCCAGCGGGCGGCCGAGTCGGGTGAGGTCCACCCGTGGTCGGCGCCGTCGCGCCCGCACGTCGGGCAGGCGCCGGCGGTGCGCCGCTGCCAGCGCAGCACCGCCCCGGCCAGCAGCACCCCGCCGACCATGGCCGCACACCGCGCGAACAACGCCCAGGTGAACACGTCGGCGTAGTCCACCGGCGGCCAGCCGAACGGCGCGCCGACGATCAGGATCGGGAGGTAGCCGAGGATGACCAGCACCTTCACGTCCGGCACGACGACGGCGAGCAGGAACGCGACAGTCCAGGCGTACGCCGACAGCAGGGTGTTCAGCGGTCGGGCCCGGCGGCGGGCCGGTCCGGTCATGGCGAGCGCGGCCACGGCGGCGCCGAGCAGCAGCACGGCGAACAGCGGCGCGCCGACGTCGGTGGGGACCAGCCGGAGCAGATTGGCCTCGCCGTCGACCGGATCGTTCGCCCCGAACGGGTAGCCGGCACCGGTGACGGCGGAGACCAGGGCGAGCAGCCCCCAGAGGCCGAGCCAGCCGGCGGCCAGCGGGGCGAGCCGGTCCAGCCGGCTCGGGGCCGGGCGATGGGTGGGAACACTGGTCGTCGTCATGCTTCCCAGCCTCGTCCGGCGGGCCTCGCCCGCCCTCCCGTGCGGCGGTGAACCGGCTCCCCCTCGGGAGGGAACGCTCAGCCCGACGGGGTGACGAACCCCGACTCGTACGCCGCGATCACCGCCTGGGTGCGGTCGCGGACGCCGAGCTTGGCCAGCACGTTGCCGACGTGGGTCTTCACCGTCTCCACCCCGACCACCAGGTGCGCGGCGATCTCCGGGTTGGACAGCCCGGTGGTCATCAGCCGCAGCACCTCGGCCTCCCGGTCGGTGAGCCGGGCGGCCGCCAGCCGGTCGGCGCCCCGCCCCCCGTACGCCCCGGCGAGGCGGCGGATGGCGGCGGGGAAGAGCAGTGACTCGCCCCGCGCGACGACCCGGACCGCCTCCACCACCTCGGCGGGCCGGGCCCGCTTGAGCAGGAAGCCGCTCGCTCCGGCGCGGAGCGCGTCGTAGACGTACTCGTCGTTGGCGAACGTCGTGACCACCAGCACCCGGGGCGGGTCGGCGGAGGTGGCGAGCAGCCGCCGGGTGGCCTGGATGCCGTCGATGCCGGGCATCCGCACGTCCATCAGGACCACCCGGGGGCGCAGCCGGGCGACCAGCGGCGGCACCTCCGCGCCGTCGGCGGCCTCGCCGAGCACCCGCAGGTCGGGCTGGGCGTCGAGGATGGCCCGCAGCCCGACCCGGATCAGCTCGTCGTCGTCGACGATCAGCACGCCGGTGGTCGTGGCGGTTCCGGTCGTCATGGAGTCCTCTCGAACGGCAGTCGCACCCGGATGCGCCAGCGGTCACCGTCCGGCCCGACGGTCAGCCGGCCGCCGAGCAGCAGCACCCGCTCCCGCATCCCGTCCAGGCCCCGGCCGCCCCGCCCCGGGTCGGCGCGGCGGCGCCGGCTGACCGCGTTGTCCAGTTCCAGCTCCAGCGCGTCGGCGTGCACGTCGAGGCGCAGCGTGACCGGTCCCCGCCCGTACCGGGCCGCGTTGGTCAGCCCCTCCTGGACGATCCGGTAGCCCTCCCGGGAGACCGCCGCCGGCAGGTCGGCCGGGTCGCCGGTGCGCCGGGCGTCGACCGGCAGGCCGGCCGCGCGGGTGTCGGCCACCAGCCGGTCCAGGTCGGCGAGCGTACGCTGCGGCGTGGCCCGCCGGCCGTCGGGCTCGCGGAGCAGCCCCAGCACGTGGTCCAGGTCGTCCATGGCGGTCCGCCCGGCCTCCTCGATCGCGCCCAGCGCGCGCCGGACGAACTCCGGGTCCCGGTCGAGCAGTTCGCGGGCGGCCCCGGCCTGGAGGGTGGCGACGGTGAGGGCGTGGCCCACCGAGTCGTGCAGTTCCCGGGCCAGCCGGTTGCGTTCGGCGAGCCGGGCGCTGCGCGCCTCCAGGGCCGCGATCCGTTCGGCCTGGGCCGGGCCGAGCAGCACCGGGGCCATCGACACCGCCAGCGCGCCCAGCCCGGCCACGGCGTAGCCGAGCGCCACCAGCACGACGACGCCGGCGAGGGTCAGCCAGCCGGTGTCCCGCCCGTCGAGCGGCCCGAACCGGTCGCCGCCGGTCACGCCGGTGTCGAGCCCGAACTGCTGCCCGATGAAGGCCAGCGCCATCGGCACGGCGCTGAACAGGGCGGCCACCACCAGCCCGCCGCTGACCAGATGCAGCCCGATCCAGAGCGCCGAGCGCAGCCGGGTCTCCCGGTCGGCGACGTGCCCGGGGGTCGGGTCCGGCAGGTCGACGCCGAGCAGGGTCCGCGCGGCGGCGATCTCCAGCGCCCGGGGGCCGTCGAGGAAGACCGGGACCGCCGCGATGACCGCCGCGACGCCGAGCAGCGCCAGCACCAGCGGCCGGGGGATGTCCGACCGGGTCAGCAGCTGGGCGAAGGCCACCGCCAGCAGCGCGTACGGCAGCGCGAGCACCCCGCCGAGCAGCAGGAACACGCCGCGCCGCCAGGTGCTGCCGGCCGTCAGCGGGGCGAGGACCGTGCGGGGCTTCACCCGCCCATTCTGTCCCGGTCGCGCCCCGGGCCGACTCCCCCGCGTCGGGGAGATCGGCGTCCGCGGCGGTGTTCGGTCAGCGGCGGTGTTCGTCGACGTAGCGCTGCGGGTCCTTGTCGGCGAAGGCCAGGTCGCGGCCGAACTTGTGCTCGCCGTGGAAGGTCAGCCAGCGGCGGCCCAGCTCGGCCCGCAGCTCGTCGCTCGCGTGCCGGCGGAAGTCGGGCAACGCCTCGTCCTCCTCCTCGGCGAGGTGCTCGCTGTTCTCCCGGCGGGCGGTACGCACCGCCGCCCACCACTCGTCGGAGCCCACCGGGTGCAGCTTGGACTCGGCGACGGCGTCGCGGATCTTGTTGTGGTCGCCGATCGCGTCGACGGTCTCGGCCTCGCCGTCGTCGCCGTGGCGCACCAGGTGCGGGTAGAGGATCGCCTCCTCCGCCTCGGCGTGCACGTCCAGGTGCAGGGCGAGCGCGTCCCAGATCGCCAGCAGCTCGTGCTCGTCGCGGGCGTCGTCGAGGCGGGCGAAGCCCCGCCGGAAGGCCGCGTGGTCGTCGAGGATCAGTGCGGTGATGTCGTCCATCGGCTCACCTTCCGGCTCGGGCCCGGATCAGGCGGGGCGCCGCCGCCAGGCCGGTGATCGGGCGGAACTCCTTCGCCGCGCGGGCCAGCGCGGCGTGTTCGTCGTCGGCCAGGTCGATGTCGGCGGCAGCCGCGTTGCGTTCGACCTGTTCCACGCCGGACGCGCCGGGGATGGCCAGCACGTTCGGGTGGCGCAGCAGGTAGGCGAGGGCGATCTGGCTGGGCGTCGCGTCGTGCGCGTCGGCCACCTGCCGCAGGGTCTCGATCAGCGTCGCGCCGCGCTCCAGGTTCTCCGGCAGGAAGTACGGGTTGGCCCGGCGTACCGCGCCGCTCGGCGGGTTCTTCGCGTCGTACCGGCCGGAGAGGAAGCCCTGGGCCAGCGGGCTGTACGCGATGACGACACGGCCGGCCTGCTTCGCGTACGGCAGCAGGTCGTGCTCCGGCCCGCGGTCGACCATGCTGTAGCGGACCTGGTTGCTGAGCACCCGCCGGCCGAGCGCCGCCTCGGCGACCTGCCAGCGGCGCAGGCCGTAGTTGCTGACGCCGACCTCGCCGACCAGCCCGACGTCCTGCAACGCGCGCATGCCGCGCATGGTGGTGTGGTCGGCGACCAGCGGGTTGGCCTGGTGCACCTGGTAGAGGTCGAGGTGGGTGACGCCGAGCCGGGCGGCCGAGGCGACCGCCCGCTGCTGCACCACCGGGGCGACCGGCAGGATCGGGAAGATCTTGGTGGCGAGTACGACCTTCGGCCGGTCGTCGCCGAGCGCCTCGCCGAGGATCCGCTCGCTGCGGCCGAAGCCGTACAGCTCGGCGGTGTCGAAGACGGTGATGCCGAGGTCGACGGCGCGCCGGACGATGTCGGCGGCCCGGCGCTCGTACTCGGGGCCGTAGCCCCACTCCCGGGACCCGAACTGCCAGGTGCCGAGGCCGATCTTGGACAGGGGCTTGGGGGTGTCGAGCGGGACGAAGCGCATGGTCCCGAAACTACCCCGGCGTCCGTTGTCGCAGGCCCGTTCGCCGCGCACGCCCGCCACCGGCGGGGATAGGGTCGGTGACCGTGACCTACCTCGCCGCGGATGAGCGCTACGACCAGATGACCTACCGGCGCAGCGGGCGCAGCGGACTACGGCTGCCCGCCATCTCGCTCGGGCTGTGGCACAACTTCGGCCCGGACCGGCCGTACGAGCGGCAGCGCGACGTCGTCCGCCGCGCCTTCGACCTGGGCGTGACCCACTTCGACCTGGCCAACAACTACGGACCGCCGCCGGGCAGCGCCGAGGAGAACTTCGGCCGGATGCTCGCCACCGACCTGCGGCCGTACCGGGACGAACTCGTCGTCTCCACGAAGGCCGGCTATCTGATGTGGCCCGGCCCGTACGGCGAGTGGGGCTCCCGCAAGTACCTGGTCTCCTCGCTGGACCAGTCGCTGCGCCGCCTCGGGCTGGACCACGTCGACATCTTCTACTCGCACCGCTTCGACCCGGACACCCCGCTGGAGGAGACGATGGGCGCCCTCGACGCCGTCGTCCGGGCCGGCAAGGCGCTCTACGTCGGCGTCTCCAACTACGACTCCGCGCAGACCGAGCGGGCCGCCGCGATCCTGCGCGACCTGGGCACGCCGCTGCTGATCAACCAGCCGTCGTACTCGATGCTCAACCGCTGGACGGAGGACGACGGCCTGCTGGACACGCTGGAGCGCGTCGGCGCGGGCTGCATCGCGTACAGTCCGCTCGCCCAGGGCCTGCTCACCGACCGCTACCTGGGCGGCATCCCGGCGGACTCCCGGGTACGCACCAGCGTCTTCCTCAGCGAGAGCGACCTCGGCGAGGAGAAGATGGCCACCATCCGGGCGCTCGGCGCGATCGCCGAGCGGCGCGGCCAGTCGCTGGCCCAGCTCGCGCTCGCCTGGGCGCTGCGCGACCCGCGGATGACCAGCCTGATCATCGGGGCGAGCAGCGTGCCGCAGCTGGAGGCGAACGTCGCCGCCCTGGACGACCTGGACCTCGGCGCCGAGGAGCTGGCCGAGATCGAGCGCCACCTCGGCTGAGCCGCGGCGTCCCTCAGTAGATGTCGGCGTACGGCGACGCCCGGGAGAACGCCCTGAGCACGTCGAGGTCGTAGCCCTCCTCGAAGTTCGTCAGCTCCGTCAGCAGGTCCTCCGGCTCGTACCGGTACCGGCCGGCCCAGGTCTCGAACGACTCGACCTGTGCCGGGTCGGCGGCGCTGAAGCAGCGGTAGCCGCGCGGCGAGTTCCGGATCACCTCGTCGACCGCCGGGGCGAACCGGATGTCGATGTTCCACCGGATGCGGTCCGACACGTTGGGCGTCGAGCGGTGCAGCGTGGTGTCCGTGAAGATCACCACGTCGCCGGGCTCCATCCGGGCGGTGCTGACGGGGCCGTCCCCGACGGCCTCGTCCGACGTGCCGTACTCGCCGTTGGGCAGGCGGTCGCGGGAGATCCAGCCCCGGGTGTGCGAGCCGGTGACGAACTGGAGGCAGGCGGAGTCCTCGTCGACGGGCACCAGCGGGATCCACACCGACAGCAGCGGCCCGACCGAGGCGTCCCACCCCTTGTAGTAGTAGGCGTCCTGGTGCCAGGCGACCTGCTGGGTGCGGCCGTGGGGGTCGCGCGGCCGGGCGTTCCAGACGCCGTGCGCGTAGACCTCGTCGCCGAGCAGGCTGCGCACCGGGCCGAGCAGCTCGGGGGTGCGCCACAGGTCGTACACCGGCCGTCCCACCAGGATCCGCCGCCAGGCGGCCGGTACGCGGACCTGGCTGGACTCGATCAGGCGCAGGTAGCGCTGGTCGTACGGCAGGTCCGCGAAGGTCTCGGTGATCACCCCGCGCTGCTGCCACTGCCGGGCGAGGTGGTCCACGACGCGGCTGAACGAGCCGTGCAGCGCGTCCAGCGTCCCGGTCGGGAGCACGCCCCGCAGGATCAGGTGCCCGTCGCGCCGGAACTGGTCCAGTTGCTCGGCTGTCAACGCGTGGGGGTGGTCCACCATCGGCTCCTTCGCTGGCCGCACGGGATTGAGCCCAACCACCGGGCGGGGAAAGGCCTCCAGTGCGGCGATCGTGACAGATGACCCGATGGGCGACAACGCCTCTTCTGCGAACGGGACCCCTATTCTGGTCGCCCCGTCGCCCCCGTCGCCCCGTCGGTCCGTGGCCCCGACGCCCCGACGCCCCGACGCCCCGACGGTCCGTGGCCGACCGGGAACAGACGAGGACCCTGCTGCGTACTCCGATCCGCGCAGGGCGGCGGTAATGCTCGGGGCGCACAGGAGGTAACCGCTCTTCCTCAGCGCCACCGAGGCACCTTGAGGATCGATTCTGGTCGAAATACTCTGCGCGGGTGGGTGGCAAGTCGAACTGGACCGTCGTCGGCGAGATCATGCGTTCGCTTCGTGCTGGCGCGGGGATGTCGCTCACCGACGCCTCTCAGGTGTTGAGGGTGAGCAAGGGGCACCTGAGCCACGTCGAATGCGGGCGGGACCGGCCTGGCGTGGGGCTCATCGAGCGATACGAGGAGGTGTTCGGCGCCGACGGGCTGCTGTGGTCGGCGTACATCGCGGCCCGCACGAACCGCCGGGCGCTGCCGCGCCCGGCCACGGACAGCCGCTACCCGGTACCCGGCGACGCGGTGCGGTTCGTCCGGGATGTCACGGTCCCCGATGGCACGGTGCTGCCACCGGACTTCACGTTCCGGAAGGTGTGGCGGGTCGGCAACGTCGGTTCCGTACCCTGGCGGGGTCGCTGGCTGGCCCGAGTCGGCTCACCGTTCGGGCACGGCATCCCGTGGTCGCCGTCGCGGGTGCGGATCGACGACACCGACCAGGGCGGCGTAGTCGACATCGAGGTTCCCCTGCGGACCCAGTGCATGGGCGGCACGGCCCAGGTGCGCTGGAAGATCGTTGACGAGGACGGCTGGGACTTCTTCCCGGACCCCGGCAAGCTCGGGCTGCTCCTCACGATCATCGTGGACGAGGAGGCCCCGCCCCCGACGGGCTCGGGCGAACGGCGCTGAGAGTTGGGTGTTCGCCCAACCGGGCCGGGCACGCCTACCTTCGCCTCCTGGTGTCGCGGGCCAGGTTAGGCACCACCCGAGGAGGCCGGCCTTGGCACGTCGATCCGAGCGCGTCATCTCGGTCGCGCTGGTGGACGAGCAGGAGCCGACCCGGCACGGCCTCGCCGGCTGGCTGGCGGCCGACCGCGCCATCGTCGTCATCGGCTCGGCACCGGATGTGGACACCCTGCTCGCCGGTCCGGGACGCGACGCCACCGTGGTGCTGCTCGACGCGGGGCAACCCGACCGTCCCGCCCTGCCCCGGGAGATCCTCGCGTTGACCGAGGCGGGACGGACGGTCGTGGTGACCGCCGTGCGGATGTCCGGACGGCTGGCCCGGGTGGCGCTCGGCAACGGTGCCGCGGGTCTGCTGAGCAAGACCGCCCCGGCGGGCGCGGCGGTGCGGGCGATCAGGGCGGCCGCGGCGGGAGACCTGCTCATCCCCGCACGACTCGCCCGTGAGCTGGTGGTCGTGGCGGCCGACGTGCGGCTGAGCCCGCAGGAGACGCTGGCCAGCCGGCTCTACGCGCAGGGCGGTCTTTCGCTGCCCTCGGTGGCCCGCCTCATGGGCCTGAGTCCGCAGACCGTCAAGCAGTACATCGACCGGGCCCGGGGCAAGTACCGGTCGGCGGGCCGCGCCTGCCCGACGAAGGTCCACCTCTACCAGCGGCTGGTGGAGGACGGGTTGGTCGAGCACTGAGCCGCGCTCGACCAACCCGGTGCCACCTCAGGGCGCGAGGCCGTCGAGGATGGCGTTCAGTTCACCGATCACCCGCAGGGAGGCGGCCTTGTTCGGCGCGTAGAGCCGGCTCTCCAGCCATCCGGTGCCGTAGCACCAGTAGAGGCTCCCGGTCACGCACTCACGGGCGACGTCCTTCGTCACCTGCGTGAAGCCGACCCCGTGGTTACGCAGCAACCAGGAGTTACGCAGGCTGCCGGTGGAGTTCACGATCGCGTCGTGGGTCGCGGTTCCGGACGGGTATCCGGAGTAGGACGCGGTGTGCGCGAGCACCTGGCGTACGGTCCAGCCCGGGTAGAGCTGCAGCGCGACGGCCTCGTTCTCGCTGAGCGAGAAGTTGGGCACCTGCACGGCCGCGATGCCCACCTGCCACGCCGCACCGCTGGGGCACAGCGCCAGCGGGCCGATGAGTCCGCCGCAGTGCGAGTAGGGGTGGACGTTGTCCATCTCCAGCGCGGCCTCCTTCAGCGACCACCAGGTCACCCGGGACGCGTTGACCAGGCGGGTCGACCGGGTGCCGGCGATGCGGGGCATCGTGTTCGCGGCGATCCAGCGGACCCACTTCTCCTCGTCGGCGCTGATCCGGTGGCCGTTGACCACCAGGCCCGGTGTCGCGTCCCAGTACGAGCCGTGGGTCCACCCCACCGAGCCCTGGTAGTTGACCTGGTAGAAGCTGTTGGAGGGGGTGGGGCTGAGCACCGTGGCGGTGTGGCCGACCGGCACCACCGCGATCGAGCCGTACGAGGTCCCCGGCCCGGTACGAAGGTGCACCCCCTCGGCCGCCTTGACCGTGGTGCCGCGCGCCGGGCTGCTCAGCCCGGCGGACGCGGGCTGGGCCGGCGCCAACACGGCGGCGGCTACGAGCGCCGCCACGGCGATGAGCTCACGAGCTCGTCTCATGGTGGTGGTCCTCCTCGTGATTCGGGCCCGGTTCGGGGTGCAGACCGATCGCCGGGGTCAGGTAGTCCTTGACGAACTCCGGGGAGCCGACGAAGGTGTCCCGGACCACGACGGCCTGGGTCACCGTCGCGGTCGTGCCCGGCTTCAGCTCCATCAACTCGTACGGCGCCAGGGCGGCCCGCTGCCCGCCCAGGAGCCGGTCGGCCTCCTCGCCGCCGAGGACGACGACGACGGTGCGGTAGGGCCCGGGACGCGCGGTGACACCGGGCCCCACCACGACGCCCTTGGCCACCCCGTCCTGTGGCAGCTCGGCCTGGCAACCGCCCTCCAGGGCGGGGGTTCGGTCGCCGAAGTCGGTCAGCTCCCAGTGCGGATGCCGACGCACCTGTCCGAGACCCGCCGTCAGCCGGTCCGTCACCTGCCCCTGGTCTGCCACCCGGATGTCGGCGCACACTCGCAGCCGGTCCCGGTTGCTCACGATCAGGTCGCTCTTCGGGTCGACGCTGGGGACTGCGGCGGAGCGCCGGGATTCGACGAACAGCCCGACGAAGAGCGCAAGCAGTGCGGCCAGGACGCCGTACGCTGCGAGCCGGGGCAACCTCGTTGACATCGGGACGCTCCTCAGCGGTTGGCGACCGTGCGTACCGAGGAGATGTCGTTGTTCGTCGGTTTGGTCAGGCCCGCGTTGCCGCTGCATCCGTAGTAGGCCAGGTGCATGAGGCTGGACGGGCAGCCGCCGTGGTAGCTGACGTTCGGGCCGCCGTCCATCAGGCCGAAGATGTGCCCGGTCTCATGGTTGATGAGCGTGTCGGAGCCGAGGTGGTCGGCGTCCATGTGAACGTAACCCCACTCGTAGTGGACGTGGCTGCCGCTGGCCGCCCGGGTCTGCACGTCGAAGGTCACGCAGCTGACGTTGTCGGAGCCGCATCTCGGAACGACAACGTTGTTCGGCCGCACCCAGTACTCGTAGTCGATCTGCGACCGCCGCTCCCCGTACGAGGAGCAGGGGTTGTCCATGGGCCGGAGGTCGATCCTTACGTCGGTGGTGCCGTCGGACTTGGCCATCAGGTGCCAGCTCGGCGTTCCGGTCTCGAACAGCGCGGACTTGATCCGGGAGAGCGCGTACGAGTGGGTCGCGCCGCCGATGATCTGGACGCAGAACTCCTCGTCCTCGATGCCGTGGTACGGCGTCCAGGTGTGCATGTCGGCCAGGTGCGGCTGCTCCCAGTCGCTGTGCGCGCCGTGCGCCGACGCCGGGCCGGCCTGGAGCGTGGCCGCCACCAGGCTGGTGAAGAGGATGGCCACCCACATCAGCGGGCGCTGCCGCCGAGAAGATCGATCGGTTCTGGTCATTGCTACCTCCTTGGGAGTGGCGCTGGCGCGGCGGCATGGACCGCGGCACAGATCGAGGGAGAACGATGAATACGACAACTGTCATGATCGACGCCCGGACGCGACAGGTCAGGACACTTCTTGGGCCGACGGCTGTTCGGGGGTCACCGGGTGACCCCCTGCGTCGGGGTGGATTTCCTCGATCTACGGACTCCGGAATGAGCGGCGATGCCGGTGGGACACCGGCGGGACCGCCGCACTGCCCCCTGCCGGGCTGCCGGCGCGAACTGCGAGGTGCCGACCGCACCGCGCGGAGAGCCTGCGGGGAGACTGGACGAGGAACCGGTCGCGCACGGCGGCGGATGCCCGGCGCGCTGATGTCGGCGGGACGACCACGCCATGACCGGCGATCTCGGCGCTGCCGTCCCGACGATGGCCACGAAAATGGGTTCGGATACCTGAGGTATCCGAACCCACAATCATTCCCGCGACCCTAAGATCGCGATCCATCGCCTAACGCCGATGGATTCCACCGTTCCACCTGCGGTGGAACTTGGTGGAGCCGAGGGGACTCGAACCCCTGACCCCCACACTGCCAGTGTGGTGCGCTACCAGCTGCGCCACGGCCCCTTGCCTCGTCCCCGTCACCCGGGCACGAGAGAACTATACACAGCGACCGCCGCATGGTCATCTCGCGGGGGCCCACCCCGGGCGCGGCTCAGTTGAGCGCCACGTCCGGCGGGAAGTGCGCGACCGCCGCCATCATGCCGCCCTGGCGGCGCAGCACCATCGGCCACAGGTCGTCCGGCCGGTCCACGAAGGCGTCGCCGGGCAGCGCGTCCAGCACGAACCAGGAGCCGTCCTCGATCTCCTGCTCCAACTGCCCCGTGCCCCAGCCGGAGTAGCCGGCGAAGACCCGGATGCCGGTGATGCCCTCCCGCAGCGGCCCCGGGTCGACGGAGAGGTCGAGGGTCCCGACCGCCCCGGAGACCTGGTGGAATCCCCTGAGCCGCTGCACCGGGTGGCGCATCCGGGCCAGGCAGATCGCCGAGTCGGGCTGCACGGGGCCGCCCTCGAAGAGCACCGCCGGGTCGCGGGCCAGGTCGCTCCAGTCACCGAGCACGTCGGCGACCGGCACCTCGGTGGCCCGGTTGAGCACCACGCCGAGGGCGCCGCCGGGCTCGTGCGCCACCAGCAGCACCACCGTACGGTCGAAGTTCGGGTCCTTCAGCGCCGGCGTCGCGACCAGCAGCCGCCCGGTCATCGACCCCGTCGCCCGCCCGCCGATCGCCTGCCCCTCTCCCTGCATGCCGGACACCCGTCAGACCGACCGGACCGGGACGCCCGGGGGCACCGGTGTCATCCGCGCTGTGAACGCCATGCCTGGCACCATAGCTTGCCCCCGGGGCGGTGGCTAAGGTCTGACGTGCGGTAGATCGGCGGACACGAGGGAGGGCCGATGGGTCCCACGGCGGAACTCGCGGTGATCGGCGGTTCGGGGCTCTACGCGTTGCTCGACAACGCGACCGAGCACGTGGTGGAGACGCCCTACGGGCCGCCGTCCGACGCCGTCACGATCGCCGAGGTCAGCGGCCGGCGGGTGGCGTTCCTGCCCCGCCACGGCCGGGACCACCGCCACCCACCGCACCTGATCCCCTACCGGGCCAACCTCTGGGCGCTGCGCTCCCTCGGCGTACGCCAGGTGCTCGCCCCCTGCGCCGTGGGCGGCCTGCGGCCGGACCTCGGGCCGGGCACGTTCGTGGTGCCCGACCAGCTGATCGACCGCACCAGCGGACGGACGCAGACCTACTACGACCGGGGCGCGGTGCACGTCTCCTTCGCCGACCCGTACTGCCCTGCGGGCCGGCGTACGCTGCTGGCCGCCGCGGCCGGCCGGGACGTGCCCGCGGTGGACGGCGGGACGGTGGTGGTGGTCGAGGGTCCGCGCTTCTCCACCCGTGCCGAGTCGCGGTGGTACGCCTCGATCGGCGGCACGGTGGTCAACATGACCGGCCACCCGGAGGCGGTGCTGGCCCGCGAGCTGGCCCTCTGCTATTCCTCGATCGCCCTGGTCACCGACCTCGACGCGGGCGTGGAGGGGGGCGGCGCGGTGACGCAGGAGGAGGTGTTCCGGGTCTTCGGGGAGAACACCGACCGGCTGCGGGGCCTGCTGCTGGCGGCCGTCGCCGCGCTGCCGGCCGAACGGGACTGCGCCTGCGGGCGCGCACTGGACGGCATCCCCCTCCCCTTCGCGCTCCCCTGAGGTGTAAGGAAGGGCACCTTCCTATCGTTTTCTGTATAGGAAGGGCCCCTTCCTTACACCTCAAGCAGCGGCGAAAAGCCCGAGTGGCCTGAGTCATCCGGATAGATTCAGAGGCGATGGCTACGGTCCGCGACACCACGTACGACCTGCTCCGGGCCCTCGGCCTGACCACGGTCTTCGGCAACCCCGGTTCCACGGAGGAGCCGTTCCTGCGCGACTTCCCGGACGACTTCCACTACGTGCTCGCCCTGCACGAGGCGTCGGCCGTCGGCATGGCGGACGGCTACGCGCAGGCCACCGGCGGGGCGGCGCACGTCAACCTGCACACCGCCCCCGGCACGGGCAACGGCATGGGCAACCTCGTCACCGCGTGGCACAACCGCACCCCGCTGATCGTCACCGCCGGCCAGCAGACCCGGGAGATGCTGCTGATCGAGCCCCGGCTGACCAGCCGGCGGGCCACCGAACTGCCCCAGCCGTACGTGAAGTGGAGCCACGAGCCGGTCCGCGCGCAGGACGTCCCGGCGGCGTTGATGCGGGCGTACGCGACGGCGGTGCAGCCGCCCGCCGGGCCGGTCTTCCTCTCGCTGCCCCTCGACGACTGGGCGCAGCCGGCCGACCCGCCACCGCCGGTGCGTACGGTGGCGACCCGGTTCGCGCCCGACCCGCGCCGGCTGAGCGAGTTCGCCGCCGTGCTGGCCGCCAGCCGCGCGCCCGCGCTGGTGCTCGGCGCGGCCGTGGACCGGGCCGACGGCTGGCCCGCCGCCGTGGCGCTGGCGGAGCGGCTCGCCGCGCCGGTCTGGTCGGCACCCGCGCCGGAGCGGGCCGCCTTCCCCGAGGACCACCCGCACTTCCGGGGGGTGCTCCCGTTCGCGATGGGGCCGCTCTCGGAGGCGCTGGACGGGCACGACACCGTGCTGGTCGTGGGCGCGCCGGTGTTCCGCTACTACCCGCACGTGCCGGGCGACCACCTGCCCGCCGGGGCCCGCCTGCTGCACGTCACCGACGACCCGGACGAGGCGGCCCGCGCGCCGGTGGGCGACAGCCTGCTCGCCGACGCCGGGCTGGCCCTGGCCGCCCTGGTCGACCTGCTCCCGGCGGCGAATCGGCCGGCGCCGCCGGCGCGCCCGGATCCGCCCCCGCCGGCGGACGGGCTGCCGTTGGCCCCGGACGCCCTCTTCGCGGCCCTGGCCCGGCACTGGCCGGCCGACGGGATCCTGGTCCAGGAGTCGCCGTCCAGCCTGCCGGCGCTGCGCCGTCGGCTGCGCGCCACCCGCCCCGGGTCGTACTTCACGATGGCCAGCGGCGGTCTCGGGTACGGCCTGCCGGCGGCGGTCGGCATCGCGCTCGCGCAGCGCGACACCGGCCGGGGACGGCCGGTGGTCGCGGTGATCGGGGACGGTTCGTTCCACTACTCGGTGCAGGCGCTCTGGACCGCCGCGCGGCTGCGCCTGCCGCTGGTCGTGGTGGTGCCGGTCAACCAGCAGTACGCCATCCTGAAGGCCTTCGCCGACTTCAAGGACACCCCGGGGGTGCCCGGGCTGGACCTGCCGGGGCTGGACATCACCGCGATCGCCCGGGGCTACGGCTGCACGGCCACCGTCGTGGAGACCCCGGAGCAGCTCGGCGACGCCCTGGCCGCCGGCCTGCGCGCCGACGGCCCGACGGTGCTGCCGGTGCCGGTCAGCACCGAGGTGCCCCGCCTCCTGTGAGCCGCCACCCGGAAGCGCCCGTCAGCGCGTCGCGAGGCGCAGCGGCGCGCCGGTGAGCACGTCGAGGATCGGCCGGTCGCCCAGCGGCGCCTTCAGCGTGGCGGTGACCGGTTCCATCTTCAGCATCGCGTTGCACACGCCGGTGGAGCGGATCACGCTGCCGCCCACCACCACGACGTCGTCGCGCTCCTGCACCATCGGGGTGATCCCGGTGTCGCAGCTGCCCACGCCGAGCCGCCAGGTCAGCTCGGTGCCGTTGACGGACTGGACGTCCTGTGCGCCGACCAGGCCCTCCGGGGCCGGGCGGGCGGGCGGGGCGGGCTCGGGCGGGGCGGTGACGGCCTGCGGCGCCACGGCGAGCCGGGCCACCGGCGCGGTGATCTCCTCGACGGTGAACAGCCACGCCGGCACCTGCGCCTCGCCCCGGCTGGTGCGCACCGGCGCGGTGCCCAGTTTCACGGCCGTGACCGTCAGCGGGACGCAGGCGGTCTGCGAGTTGCTGCTCACCGGGCCGTCGGGGCCCGGCTCGATGGTGGGGCCACCACCGGGGAGCTTGGTCCCAGGGTCCTTGGGGCGGCCGTCGCACGGCGGCGGATCGCCCTGGTCGAGCTGCCCGTACGCGGTGGCGGCGCTGACCAGCGGGACGGTCAGCGTGCCGTCCGGGAACCTGATGGTGCCGTCGGCGGGCTGCGCGACGGGCAGGTCGACCTGGTCGCGGTACCAGCCGTTGAGGAAGGCGATCTTGGTTTCCCCGGTGAAGCCCGGGTCGCCGACGAGCACCGTCGGGTCCTGCATCGGCACGTAACCGGACTTCCACGCCGGAAGCGGTCGCCACGAGTCGGCCACCTCGGTGGCCCGCTGGGCGAAGGCGTCGCGACGCGGGTCGGAGTCGACCGGGTCGACGGCCGGGTCGGAGCCGGCCGGCGCGCACCCGGCGACGATCATCAACAGCGGAAGGCCCAGCAGGGCGGCGGTACGGCGCATGTGGGTTGGACGTGGGTACGCCCACGCCGGTTCCCCCTGGTCAGGTCTCTCCGCCGAGATCCGTCTCGTACGCCTCCCAGAGCAGGTCCGCGCCGCGCTGCCGATGCCGGGCGAGGGCCCGTAGCAGGTGCGCGGCCCGGTTGAGGAGATCGTCGAGCGAGGCGTCCGGCAGCTCCGCCGCCCGCTGGAGGGCGCTCAGCGCGGCGGTGATGGCGACGTGCTCCCGGGCCAGCAGCCGCACCCCGCGTTCCAGCCGGGGCGCCTGGCCGAGCACCTCGGCGTAGAGGCCGGCGGGCCCCTCGGTGACCCGGACGTGCTCCGTGAAGCCCCGTCGCACGGGGCCGAGCCCCACGAGGAAGCGTTCCCGCCAGCGCGGTCCGGCCGGCGCGACGGCCAGCGCCCGGGCGAGCGGGTGCAGGTCCCCGGGCGGGGTACCGGGGAGCCGGCGCGCGGCGCGCGGCCGGAGCCCTCCGGGCGGGGTGGGCGGCTGCTGGATCGGACCGGTGACCATGGGCACCTCCCGCGTCGCGTCTGACCGCGTACAGCGATGGTGGACCCGCGCGTCCGCCCTGTCCAGAGGCGGGACGGACCTCATCGGTCCCATCCGTCCCGCCTGTCCCGTGCGGCCCGCGCGCCCCAGGTCCGACCGGTCCGGACACGACGATGCGCCCCGGTCCGGTGGACCGGGGCGCATCGTCTGGTGGTGGAGGTGCCGGGAATCGAACCCGGGTCCTTCGCCGGTTTGTCAGGGCTTCTCCGAGCGCAGCTCGCTGTGCCTCTACTCGGCCCCACCGCTCACGCGAGCAAGTTGGTGTGACGGGCCCAGTCGCTGATTGATCTCGCCGCACGGACCCCGCGACCGGGTCCGATTGGCCAGCCTTCTAGCTGATGCCGGCTAACTGGGTCGAAGGCGCTCCCAGGCCGACAGACTCACTACTCGCCTCAGGCGGCGAGAGCGAAGTCAGCGCGATTGTTCTTGGCGCTTATTGGTTTCCGACGACCGATTCTCGAGACGACGTCGGCTTCCTCGGCTCGCTTCCCCTGTCGCTGCGTACGAAGTCGAAACCAGTCACCCCCTCGACAGGCCGCCGATGTGGCGGCACTGACAAGCGTAACGCCTGCCGCAACGGGTTTCATCCCGAGCCCCCGGCGGGCGCGTCGAACCGGACAGGACGGACACGTCAGTCATCCATGCCCTTGCCACGCCGACCGGCGACCCGGGCGATCTCCCGGTCCGCGTCCCGCTTGGCGAGGTCCTGCCGCTTGTCGTACGACTTCTTGCCCTTCGCCAGGGCGATCTCCACCTTGGCCCAGCCGTCGGAGAAGTAGACCTGCAACGGCACCATGGTCAGGCCGCCCTCGCGGGTCTTGCCGACCAGCCGGTCGATCTCCAGCCGCTTGAGCAGCAGCTTGCGGGTCCGCCGGGGCTCGTGGTTGGTCCACGTGCCCTGCGTGTACTCGGGAATGTGCATCCCGTGCAGGTAGAGCTCGCCGTCGCGCTCCTGCGCGAACGCGTCGACCAGCGACGCCCGCCCGGCCCGCAGCGACTTGACCTCCGTGCCGGTCAACGCCATGCCCGCCTCGTAGGTGTCGAGGATCGCGTAGTCGTGCCGGGCCTTCTTGTTGGAGGCGACGACCTTGCGTCCCTTTTCCCGTGGCATCGGCGCCACCCCCTTCCGGTGATCCGCGCCGGACGTGACCGGCCGCGGGGCGGAGATCATGCTACCCGAACGGCAACCGCCCTCCCGCGCCGTTTGTTCCTGGCGCGGAAGGGCCGTCGTCGAGCCGTACGGGCGTCAGACCCGCAGGTAGAAGCGGAGGGTGACCCAGGCAGTGACCGCGCTGACCAGGCCGCCGACGCCGGCCATCAGCGGGAACATGAACAGGATGTCGCCCCAGCTGATCGGCGAGAGCAGGCCCTGCAGCGCCTGGAGCGACCCGTCGAAGAGCAGGTACTTGGCTGCGATGAGCGCCACCAGGCCGAGTAGCGAGCCGATCAGGCCGGCGACCACGGCCTCCAGTACGAACGGCGCCTGGATGAACCAGTTCGACGCGCCGACCAGTTTCATGACCGCGACCTCACGCCGCTTGCTGTACGCCGCCACCTGGATCGTGTTGGCGACCAGGAGCAGGGCGGCGACGGCCATCACGATCGCGGCGGCCAGGGCGATGTTCTGGATCGCGGTGAGGATGTCGAAGATCTTGTCCAGCAGCCGGCTCTGGTCGACGATCTCGTCGACGCCCTCGACTTCCTTGTACTGGTCGTAGATGTTCTTGTACTGCTCCGGGTTGTTCAGCTTCAGCCGGAACGACTCGGGCAGGCTGTCCGCCTTGACGGCGCTGAGCAGGTCCGGAGCGTCCTGGAACATCTCCTGGAAGCGCTTGTACGCCTCGTCCTTGTTGACGTAGAGGACCTCCTTGACCAGCGGGTCGCCCTTCAGCTGGGCTTCCAACGCGCCGCGCTGCTCAGGGCTCACCTCCTGGGTAAGGAAGATCGAGACCTCGATGTTCTTGTAGTAGAGGTCCTTCATGTCGTCGACCTGGCGGTACATGAGACCGCTGGCGCCGAGCATGGTCAGCGAGACCGCCATCGTGATGATCATCGCGATGGTCATGGTCACGTTGCGCCACAGTCCGACCAGTACCTCGGACAGGACGTATTTCACGCGCATCGGGATTTCCTCCGGGTCTCCGGCATGAGGTGTTCGTCGTCAGGCTGCGCAGGGGTGGCGTCGACTCAGCCGTAGACGCCGCGGGCCTGGTCGCGCACGATGCGGCCGCTCTCGATCTCGATGACCCGGCGGCGCATCTGGTTCACGATGTTGGAGTCGTGCGTGACCATCACGACGGTCGTGCCGGTGCGGTTGATCCGGTCCAGCAGGCGCATGATCTCGATCGAGGTGTCCGGGTCCAGGTTTCCGGTCGGCTCGTCCGCGAGCAGGATCAGCGGACGGTTCACGAACGCCCGGGCGACGGCGACCCGCTGCTGCTCACCACCGGAGAGCTCGTGCGGGTAGCGGTGCTCCTTGCCACCGAGTCCGACCAGCTCCAGAACCTCCGGCACGACCCGGCGGGCGACCGCCTTGGTCTTGCCGATCACCTCAAGGGCGAACGCCACATTCTCGTACGCGGTGCGGTTCGGCAGCAGCCGGAAGTCCTGGAACACGCAGCCGATGGAGCGCCGGAAGTGGGGTCGCTTCCAGGAACGCATCGACGTGACGTCCTTGCTGTTGACGACGACCCGGCCCTTGTTGGGCGAGACCTCGTGCAGCAGCAACTTGATGATGGTGGACTTGCCGGAGCCGGATGGACCGATGAAGAAGACGAACTCACCCTTCTCGATCGAGACGGACACGTTGTCGAGCGAAGGCCGGGACGCCTTCGGGTACGTCTTCGTCACTTGCTCAAGCTGAATCACGGGTCGTGAGTCTACGCGGTGTAACCGAGGAGCCAAGCCCCACGCCCCGCCGTTGCGAGTCGCGTCATCCAATTCGGGCGTACCGGGAAGATCGACGACGCGCTCCGCCCACGGTTGATCACGCAGCGTCGCCGGCGAGCTGCTGCTGCTTGCGCCACCGGATGCCCGCCTCGAGGAACTTGTCCAGGTCGCCGTCGAAGACCGCGGTCGGGTTGCCGGTCTCCTGCTCCGTCCGGAGGTCCTTCACCATCTGGTACGGGTGCAGGACGTACGACCGCATCTGGTCGCCCCACGAGCCGGCGGCGTCCGTCTTGAGGCCCTGGAGCTTGGCCTGCTCCTCCTGGCGCTTGCGCTCCAGCAGGCGGGCCTGGAGCACCCGCAGCGCGGACGCCTTGTTCTGCAACTGGGACTTCTCGTTCTGACAGGTGACCACGATGCCGGTCGGGATGTGCGTGAGCCGCACGGCGGAGTCGGTGGTGTTGACGCTCTGCCCGCCCGGGCCGGAGGAGCGGTAGACGTCGACCCGCATCTCGTTCTCGGGGATCTCGATGCTGTCGGTCTGCTCGACCACCGGCAGCACCTCGACGCCGGCGAAGCTGGTCTGCCGGCGCCCCTGGTTGTCGAAGGGGCTGATCCGCACCAGCCGGTGGGTGCCCGACTCGACGCTGAGCGTGCCGTACGCGTAGGGCACCTTGACCGTGAAGGTGGCCGACTTCAGGCCCGCCTCCTCGGCGTAGGAGGTCTCGTAGACCTCCGTCGGGTAGCCGTGCCGCTCCGCCCAGCGCAGGTACATCCGCAGCAGCATCTCGGCGAAGTCCGCCGCGTCCACGCCGCCGGCGCCGGCCCGGATGGCGACCAGCGCCTCCCGGGAGTCGTACTCGCCGGAGAGCAGGGTGCGGACCTCCATCTCCTCGATGGCCTTGCCCAGCGAGGCGATCTCCGCCTCGACCTCGGTGAGCACCCCCGGGTCGGACTCCGCCTCGGCCAGCTCCAGCAGCACCTTGGCGTCGTCGAGCCCGGAACGGAGGCTGCCGAGCTTGCTGATCTCGCCGTTGACGTACGACAACTGGGAGGTCACCTGCTGGGCCTTCGCCTGGTCGTCCCACAGGTCGGGCGCGGAGGCCTCCTGCTCCAGGCGGTCCTTGTCCGCGCGCAGCCGGTCGATGTCGAGCACCGCCTCGATGTTGCGCAGGGTGGCGTCGAGGCCCTTGAGCTGTTCGGCGTAATCGGCAGCGGTCACGACAGACAAGGGTACTGCTCGTTGGAGGAGTGAGCTTGCGAGCCCCGCAGTCACGAGCCAAAAAGGTCCCGGTGGGACGCCCTGTGGTCAGGCGACCGGGGCGCTCTTCAGCCAGGACAGGGCGGCCTTGTGGTAGGCGACGGCGAACTCCAGCGCGCTGGCGTCGTACGCGTCGCCCTCCTTCTTGGCGTTCTTGACCTGCTCCCGGACCTTGGCCAGGGCCTCGGTGTGGTAGTCGTTGGCCGCGGCCTGGAGGTTCTTGAGCTGGCTGGCCGAGTGCAGCTCACCGAAGGCGATCCGCAGGGCGATCGGGTTGCGGATGGTGTCCCGCCCCGGCTCCTCGGCCAGCCAGCGGGAGAATGTCCGTTTTCCCGCTGCGGTGATCGCGTACGGCTGGCTGGAGCGCGGGCCGGGCTTGCCCATCCGGACCAGGCCCCGCTCGGCCAGCACCGGCAGCTCCCGGTAGACCTGGCTACGCGTCATCGACCAGTACGGCGCCAGTCGGCGCTCAGCGGCGGCCATCAACTGGCCACCTGTCATGGGGCCCTCGTGGAGCAGCCCGAGCAGGGCCGCCGCCGTGGGGTTGACTCCGGAATCCGCCATGCCCCTCACGCTGCCACTTTGCCGACGCGGCGTCCAGGATTTGGCATTTTCGCCACCCGGTCGGGTTCCTATGTGCACTGTCGGCGCGAGACAGTGCGTCGAGGAGGCGCGGGACGGTCACAGTCGGCTACGCAGCTCCCACAGCTCCGGGTAGAACCGGGTCTCCACGCGGGAGCGCAGGTACGCCCCGCCGGCCGACCCCCCGGTGCCGGGCTTCGTGCCGATCTGCCGCTCGGCCATCAGCACGTGCCGGGCCCGCCACAGCGAGAACGCCTGGTCGTGCGCGACCAGCGCCTCCGCGAGGTCCCACAGCGGCCCGAACCGCTCCCGGTCCCCGGCGATGGTGGCGTACGCCGTGAAGCGCGCCTCCTCCTCGGCGACGTCGAAGCCGGCCCGGCCGAGCACGGCCAGGAAGCCGTCCCAGAGGCTCGGCTCGGCCAGCCGCCGCTCCAGGCGCTCCCGCTCGACGTCGGGCAGGCCCCGGAAGCGGCGCAGGTAGTCGGGGTCCTTGAGGCCGGAGAGGAACTCGATCTCCCGGAACTGGGCGGACTGGAAGCCCGAGGCCGGGGCGAGCTTGGTGCGGAAGGCCAGGAAGTCCTGCGGGGTCATCGTGTCGATCACGTCGACCTGACCGATCAGGACCCGTTCCACCACGTGGCAGCGCTCCAGCCGCACCCGGGGCAGGTAGGTCTCGCCGTCCAGCATCCGGTCCCGGGCGTCGGTCAGCTCGGAGAGCAGCAGCTTGAACCAGAGCTCGTAGACCTGGTGGATGGTGATGAAGAGCAGCTCGTCGTGGGAGGCCGGGTCGGACTCCGGCACCTGGGCGGCCAGCAGGTCGGCCAGCCGCAGGTAGTCGGTGTAGGTGAGCAGGCCACCCTGCTCGCCGAAGTGGGGATCCTGCGCGGGGGTGGGGTGGGTCACAGCGGCCACGGTACCGCCGTCGCCCCACCCCCGCCCGCTGGCAAGGAAGGGCCCCTTCCTATACACGAGGCGTTAAGAAGGGGCCCTTCCTTACACCTCAACCTCAGCCCATGTGGGGGTAGGTGTGGTCGGTCGGCGCGACGAAGGTCTCCTTGATCGTCCGGGGCGACATCCACCGGACGAGGTTGTGCCAGGAGCCGGCCTTGTCGTTGGTGCCGCTGGCCCGGGCACCGCCGAAGGGCTGCTGCCCGACCACCGCGCCGGTCGGCTTGTCGTTGATGTAGAAGTTGCCGGCGGCGTACCGCATCTTCTCGGCGACCGCGTCGACCACCCGGCGGTCCGTCGCGAAGATCGACCCGGTCAGGGCGTACGGCGCGATCGACTCGGCCTGGTTGACCACGTCGTCGAAGCGGCCGTCGTCGAAGACGTGCACGCCGAGGATCGGCCCGAAGTACTCGGTGGTGAACGTCTCGTGCGCCGCGTCGGTGCACTCGAACAGCGTGGGCCGGACGAACCAGCCGACGGAGTCGTCGGCGGTGCCGCCGGCGAGGACCCGGCAGGCGTCGTCGCCGGAGATCAGCTCCAGCGCGGCGCGGTGCCGGTCGAACGCCTTGGCGTCGATCACGGCGCCGCCGAAGTTGCCGAAGTCGGTGACGTCGCCGTAGGTCAGGGACTCCGCGGTGGCGGCCAGCCGGTCGCGCAGCCCGCCCTCCCACAGCGATCGCGGGACGTACGCGCGGGACGCCGCCGAGCACTTCTGGCCCTGGTACTCGAAGGCGCCGCGGATCAGGGCGGTGTGCAGGGCGTCGACGTCGGCGCTGGTGTGCGCGACGACGAAGTCCTTGCCGCCGGTCTCGCCGACCAGCCGGGGGTAGCCCCGGTAGCGGGAGATGTTCTCGCCGACGGTCCGCCACAGGTGCTGGAAGACCTTCGTGGAGCCGGTGAAGTGGATGCCGGCCAGGTCCGGGTCGGCGAGCACCACGTCGGAGACCTCCTCGCCGCGCCCGGTGACCATGTTGATCACGCCGGGGGGCAGGCCGGCCGCCTCGAACAGCCGCATGGTGAAGTGCGCGGCGAACTGCTGGGTGGGGCCCGGCTTCCAGACCACGGTGTTGCCCAGCAGGGCCGGCGCCGAGGGCAGGTTGCCGGCGATGGCGGTGAAGTTGAACGGGGTGACCGCGTAGACGAAGCCCTCCAGCGGGCGGTGGTCGAAGCGGTTCCACACCCCCGGCGACGACATCGGCTGCGCCTCGAGCAGTTCCCGGGCGAAGTGCACGTTGAACCGGAGGAAGTCGATGAACTCGCAGGCCGCGTCGATCTCGGCCTGGATGACGGTCTTCGACTGGCCGAGCATGGTGGCCGCGTTCAGCGTGTCGCGCCACGGGCCGGCGAGCAGCTCGGCGGCGCGCAGGAAGATCGCGGCCCGCTCCTCGAACGGCAGGGCCCGCCACATTCCGGCGGCGTCCTTGGCGGCCTTCACGGCGGCGCGGGCGTCGTCGTGGGTGGCGTGCGCGGTGACGCCGAGCACGTGCGCGTGCCTGTGCGGCTGCACGACGTCGATCGACTCGCCGCCGGCCATCCGCTGCTCACCGGCGATGGTCATCGGCAGGTCGATCCGCTCGGCGGCCAGCTCGGTCAGCCGCCGCTGGAGCCGTTCCCGGTCGGCACCGCCCGGCTCGTAGTTGCGGACCGGCTCGTTGCGCGGCTCGGGTACGGAGAACACAGCGTCCATCAAGGCTCCTGGCGATCTCGACAGCGGTGGCGAAACCGGACCCGCGGGCACCGGCCGGGTGACCGGCGCCGACGCCGTGCCGGGTTGACCGGTCACGGCAGCGGGACCTCTCCCCGATTCTTCCACGCCCCACCCCCGGCCCTCCCACCCCGCGCGGGGCGGGCGACGGGGGCGGGCGTGGTGGACGCGTACGCTGGGTGGCCGGTGAACTGCCGGCCCACCGGGGCCGGGCGTCCGTCGGAGGGAACACGATGACCAAGCAGCCCGGCAGCTCCGCAGCCGCGGAGTCGGACCGGTCGGCACCGGCCGGCGACGCGGTTCCCGAGACGACGGACGCCGTCGGGGAAACCGCCACCGGCACGACGGACGCCGCCGGGGACACCGCCGCCGAAGCGCGGGACGCCACCGGCGCCGCACCGGTGGACGAGACCGGCGCGACCGGAGCCGGACACTCCGTCGACCCGCAGGGCGGGACGGCGCTGCCGCTCGCGCCCGGTGCGCCGGTGCTGGCGCTCCTGGCGCTCGGATGGCTGGCCGCGATGCTCTGGTCGACCCGCGAGGTGATCAGCTCCGCGGCGGCCGGGCTCACCGCGATCAGCCTCTCCGCGTTCGCCCTGCCGGGGGTGATCTCGGCGGCGCTGGTCGCCGGCGCCGGCTTCGCCCTCTTCGGCGTCGACCTGCTCGCCCGCCGGGGCAGCGAGCGGGTGACCCTGCGCTTCGTGGCGGCGATCGGCACCGGCCTGCTCGTCGGGCTCGCCGCCGCGTTCGCGATCAACCTGACGTACGCCGACAACGCGACCACCAACGTGATCGCCGCCACCACCGCCGCCGCCGCGACCGTCGGCGGGGCGGTCGCCGGCGCGCGTAGCGGGTCCGTCGTCGGGGCCGTGGTGTCCGCCGCCCTCGGCACGCTGATCTTCGTGGTGGCCTTCAGCCGGGCCCGCGACCCGCTCTTCGACCTGTTCGGCGGCGGCGACGGCCAGGAGTCGCTGCTGAGCGCGGCCAAGTGGGTGTCCCGCACCGAGTCCCTGCTCGCCGGCCTGGTGGCCGGGCTGTTGGCCTTCGGGTACCTGACCCTGGCCCGCCGCCGGGCCGCCCGGCTCGACGCGGCGGCGCCCGCGACCCGCTGGCCCGCCTACCTGCTGGCCGGCGCCGGCCCGGGCCTGCTCCTGATCGTCGCCGAGGTGATCATCCGGGTCGGCGGGCGGTCCCTGCTCGACCTGGCCGGGGCGCTGAGCGAGGCGGACGCGGTGGCCCAGACCTCGCTGGGCACCTCCCGGATCGACAACGCCATCTGGGTGCTCTTCGTCGGCGCCCTGACCGCGATGATCGCCTTCGGCCGCACCCTGGGGCCGGCCCACTCCGACGACGACGAGCCGGTCGAGGCCGCCCCCACCCGCTGACCTCGCGGTACCCGTCCCGCCGCCGGCACCGGCCGGCTTCCCGCCGTCAGGAGGTGGGCGGGGGTCAGGAGGTGGCGCGGAGCAGCAGGTCCAGCTCGGTGACGTCGTACCACTCCAGCTCGTGGTCCTCGGCACCGTCGACCGTGAACTGCGCGTCCGGGTCGCCGGCCAGGGCCTCGGTGACCGCCTCCGCCGCGGCGGACACGTCCTCGACCGCGTCGGCGCCGTCGACGTGGACGGCCGCGACGGCGCCCACCGGCACGGGGGCGCTCAGCTCGACCGCGCTGGAGCCCAGCTCCCCGTCGCCCCGGCCCACGGCCGAGGCGGGCAGGTCGACCGAGACGACGATCCGGCGGCGGGGCGCGTCGGGGTCGGCCCGGAGCAGCTGCAACGCGTCCTGGGCGGCCCGGGTGAAGGCGACGTACTCCAGCTCCTCCTCGTCGCCCTCGGCGTACCACTCCCGCAGGGTGGGGGTCACCGCGTGCGCGGCGGCCACCGGCAGCCCGGCGCCGCGCAGGAGGGTCAGCATCGGGACGGTCGCCGGCACGTACACCCGGACAAGCTCCTCGGTCACCGGTCGTCTCCCCCGCTCAGGTCCCTGCGCCGGCTTCCGCCGGCCCCGGCCGATCATGCCCTATCGCCGTGACCGTCATACACCGCGCACCTTCTGCGGTGGAAGCGTCCCACCGGTGTGTCCCGGGGCGGGTCGGCACAGGTCGCGTCCGGGCGGCTGGGCCATGTCGGCCGTCGGTGGCAAACTGAAGCAAACGACGCCAACCCCGGGGGTTTCCGTGGAGCCGAGGTTCCTGCTGCTCTCCGACGTGGCCACCGAGCTGAACGTGTCGGACTCGCAGGTCTACCACATGGTGCGCAGCGGCGAGCTGCCCGCGATCAAGATCGGCGGGCGCGGCCAGTGGCGGGTGGAACGCGCCCGGCTGGAGGAGTACATCGAGCGCAAGTACGCCGAGACGGCCGACTGGGTGCGGAGCAACCCGCTGGCCGACCGCGACCCGGAGTAACCGGGCCGATCCGCAGGGGCATTGACCGTGGGCTCTGCCGTGCCCGAGAATGGAGCTTGTCGAAGGCAAACGAAGGCAAACGCAAGATCATGGGAGGATCCCGGATGACCGATCACCGCCGACCCGGGCCGGCGCGCCCTCCCGTGCGGCTACGCCCCGCCCCCTCGTTCGAGCCGCCGTTCACCGACGACGACGCCGCCCACTGGCCGGCCCCGGGCCACGCCCAGCTCGTCCTCGACCTGTTCGAGCCGTCCCGGCGCGAGGCCGACCGGCCACCCGGCCGACGACAGCGGCCGGTGCCGACCGGCCCCGGCCGTCGGCCCGCCGCCCCGCTGCCACTGGACGCGCTGGTGACCGCCACCCCCGAGGCGACCCGGGCCGCGCACCGGTTCGTCCGCACCTGCCTGGAGGTGCTCAACGGCTACCGCTCGCCCGGGCAGCTCAGGCCGCTGCTCGACCCGGCGCGGGCGGCCGGACTGCTGCCCGAGCTGGCCCGCGCCACCGCCCGCTCCGGCCCGCTCCGCCGCCGGTCGACCCGCCCGGCCGTACGCCTGCTGCGGCTGCGGGTCTGCGAGCCGCGCACCGCCGCCGTCGAGGTGGCCGCGGTGCTCGCCAGCACGGGCGGGCGCACCTGGGCGATGGCGCTGCGCCTGGAGCACCGCCGGGGCAGCTGGCTCTGCACGGCCCTCCAGGTGCTCTGAGCTGCCGGGCTCCGGCCACGACGTGCCGGGGCGCGGGCCGAGCATCCGGGTGGCCCGCCGCCCGGACGGTGGCCGAGACGGAAGCGAGCCGTGGTCCACGAGGACCACGGCTCGACTGCTCCGGCGGGTGCGGGCCCGCTCAGCTGCCGGTCACGCGCCGCCGTTGGGGGCGCCGTGGCAGCGCTTGTACTTCCGGCCGGACCCGCACGGGCACGGCGCGTTGCGGGACGGGCCGTTGCCGGCCTCCGCCTGCCCCGACGCCGCCCGCCGGTTGTTGCCGGCCGGGACGCCCGGGCCGCGCAGACCCGACGCCGGACGCTGCGGCGCCGCCGGGGCGGTCGTGCCCGGCGCGGCCGGGGCGGCCGGTGCCGGACGACCGACGCCCAGCGCAGGCGCCTGCTGCTCGGCGTGCTCGACGGCCACCGCACCTGCGCCGGCCTCGCCGTCGATGGTCGGCGCGGAGTATTGCAGGCCCTGCTGCTGCGGGGCCCGGCCCAGGCCCTTGGCCCGGATCTCGACCGGCTTGTCGAGCAGCTGGACCTCCTCGGCCTCGGGCTCCGGCTCGTTGACCTGGACCTCGAGGTTGTAGAGGAAGCCGACCGTCTCCTCCTTGATGCCGTCCATCATGGTGGCGAACATGTCGAAGCCCTCGCGCTGGTATTCCACCACCGGGTCGCGCTGGGCGTACGCCCGCAGGCTGATGCCCTCCTGGAGGTAGTCCATCTCGTAGAGGTGCTCGCGCCACTTGCGGTCGATGACCTGGAGCAGGACCATCCGCTCCAGCTGGCGGGTGCCCTCCTCGCCGAGCTGCTCCTCGCGCCGGTCGTACGCGGCGTGCGCGTCCTCCTTGAGGCGGGAGAGCAGGAAGTCGGCGTCGATGCCGGCCCGGGAGCCGCCGGCCTCCTCCTCCATCTCCTCGATCGTGATGCCCACCGGGTAGAGCTGCTTCAGGCTGGCCCAGAGCTGCTCCAGGTCCCAGTCCTCGGCGTAGCCGTCGGCGGTGGCCCCCTGCACGTACGCGCCGACGACGTCGTCGATCATGTTGCGGACCTGGTCGGAGAGGTCCTCGCCGTTGAGCACCCGCAGCCGCTCGGCGTAGATCACCTGGCGCTGCTTGTTCATCACCTCGTCGTACTTGAGGACGTTCTTGCGGATCTCGGCGTTCTGGCCCTCGATCTGGGCCTGCGCGCTCTTGATCTGCTTGGTGACCATCTTCGACTCGATGGGCACGTCCTCCGGGATGTTGAAGCGCTCCATGACCGCCTCGACGGCGCCGGAGCGGAAGCGCTTCATCAGCTCGTCCTGGAGCGAGAGGTAGAAGCGGGACTCGCCCGGGTCACCCTGCCGGCCCGACCGACCGCGCAGCTGGTTGTCGATGCGGCGGGACTCGTGCCGCTCGGTGCCGAGCACGTAGAGGCCACCGGCGGCGGCGACCTCCTCCGCCTCGGCGTCGCAGGCCTGCTTCCACTGGGGCAGGACCTCCTCCATCGCCTTGGCGTACTCCTCCTCCTGCTCGACCGGGTCGAGGCCGCGCTGGCGCAGCTCGTTGGCGGCGAGGAACTCGGCGTTGCCGCCGAGCAGGATGTCGGTGCCACGACCGGCCATGTTGGTGGCGACGGTGACGGCGCCCTTGCGACCGGCCTGGGCGACGATCTCGGCCTCACGGGCGTGGAACTTGGCGTTCAGCACGGAGTGCGGGATGCCGCGCCGGCGCAGCAACTGGGAGATGATCTCGGAATTCTCCACCGAGACGGTGCCGACGAGCACCGGCTGACCCATCGCGTGCCGCTCGGCGATGTCCTCCACCACGGCGTTGAACTTGGCCTTCTCGGTCTTGTAGATCACGTCCGGCCGGTCCTGGCGGACCATCGGCCGGTGGGTCGGGATCGTCACCACACCGACCTTGTAGACCTTGTTGAACTCGCCAGCCTCGGTCTGGGCGGTGCCGGTCATGCCGGAGAGCTTCTCGTAGAGGCGGAAGTAGTTCTGGAGGGTGATGGTGGCCAGGGTCTGGTTCTCCTGCTTGATCTCCACCCCCTCCTTGGCCTCGATCGCCTGGTGCATGCCCTCGTTGTAGCGGCGGCCGTGCAGGATGCGCCCGGTGAACTCGTCGACGATCAGGACCTCGCCGTCGCTGACGATGTAGTCCTTGTCGCGCTTGTAGAGCTCCTTGGCCTTGATGGCGTTGTTGAGGTAGCCCACCAGCGGGGTGTTGACCGACTCGTAGAGGTTGTCGATGCCCAGCCGGTCCTCGACCTTGGCCACGCCGCGCTCGGTGACGGCGATGGTGCGCTTGGAGTGGTCGACCTCGTAGTCGCCCTCGCCGTCCTTGCCGGCCTGGAGCCGCGCCACGACGCCCGCGAACTCGCCGTACCAGCGGGCGGAGTGCTCGGCCGGGCCGGAGATGATCAGCGGCGTGCGGGCCTCGTCGATGAGGATCGAGTCGACCTCGTCGACCACCGCGAAGTTGTGGCCGCGCTGGACCAGCTCTTCCTTCGACCACGCCATGTTGTCGCGCAGGTAGTCGAAGCCGAACTCGTTGTTGGTGCCGTAGGTGATGTCGCACTCGTAGGCGGCCCGGTGCTCGGTGGCCGGCCGGTTGGGCAGCACCACGCCGACGGTGAGGCCGAGGAACTCGTGCACCTGGCCCATCCAGGCGGCGTCCCGCTGGGCCAGGTAGTCGTTGACCGTGATGACGTGCACGCCGTTGCCGGAGAGCGCGTTGAGGTAGACCGGCATGACCGAGGTCAGGGTCTTGCCCTCACCGGTCTTCATCTCGGCGATGTTGCCGAAGTGCAGCGCCGCGCCGCCCATGACCTGGACGTCGTAGGGCCGCTGGCCGAGCACCCGGGCGGCCGCCTCGCGGCAGACCGCGAACGCCTCCGGCAGCAGGTCGTCGAGGGTCTCGCCGTCGGCGAGCCGCTCCTTGAACTGGTCGGTCATGCCGCGCAACTCTTCGTCGGTGAGGTTGACGTAGTCGTCCTCGATCGAGTTGACGGCGGCGGCGATGGCCTTGAGCCGGCGCACCATACGGCCCTCGCCCGCGCGGAGGACCTTTTCCAGAATCGACACGGATCAACGCTCCCCTAGACAGTCTCGAACCATCGTAGGCGCTCCATCGGCGCGATGGTCACTGGTGGCGGCCCTCCGAGCCGGCGAAACCGACATAACACGCCCGACTCGCGCCGCCCCGCCGAAATCCGGTTACGCCGTCCGCGAACGGTCCGGCACGATGGCTCGGGTGGAACCTGTCGAGATCACCGAGGACGGCCTGTTGCTGCGACCCTGGCGGGCGACCGACGCCGACGCGGTGCACCGGGCGTGCCAGGACCCGGACATCCAGCGCTGGACCACCGTACCGCGCCCGTACCTGCCCGAACACGCGCACCGGTTCGTGACCGAGGTGACCCCGGCGGACTGGGCGACGGGCGCCGGGGCGCCGTTCGCGGTCTGCGACGCCGCCACCGGCGAACTGCTCGCCTCCTGCGGGCTCGTCTCGATCGACACCGGCCTGCGCTCCGGCGAGATCGGCTACTGGACCGCGCCCTGGGCCCGGGGCACGGGCGTGGCCGTCCGGGCCACCCGGGCCGTCGCCCGCTGGGCGTTCGACGCGCTGGAGCTGCGCCGGCTGATCTGGCAGGCCGAGGTGGGCAACCACGCCTCCCGCCTGGTCGCGCTCCGGGCGGGCTTCCGCGTCGAGGGCCGGCTGCGGCTCGCCGACCCCGCCCCCGGCGGCAGCGCGGAGGGCTGGATCGGCTCCCTGCTCCCCGGCGAGGTGCCCGCCCCCGGGGAGACCGGTCCGGCCGGGCCGGGCACCCTGGAGGCCCGTCGCGCCGCCGTCTTCGGCGGGCCCCAGCCCGTCCTCTTCGCCACCGCCGGCGCCACCGAGCTGCGGCTGCGCCCTATGGAGGAGCGCGACCTGGACGCGGTCGTCGACACCTGCCGGGACCCGGAGAGCATCCGGTGGACCACCGTGCCCGACCCGTACGAGCGGGCGGACGCCGAGTCGTACCTGAGCTTCGGCCGGGGCACCTGGGCCGGCGGCACCAGCGCCTGCTTCGTGGTCGCCGACGCCGAGGACCGGTACGTCGGCACGATCGACCTGCGGCTCTCCGCCGCCGACCCGCTGCTGGCCGACGTCGGCTTCATGGCCGCCCCCGCGGCCCGGGGCCGGGGCTACCTGTCGGCCGCGCTGACCGCGCTCAGCGCCTGGGGCTTCACCACGCTGGGCCTGGCCCGGATCGAGTGGAAGGCCAACGTCGGCAACACCGCCTCCCGTCGGGTCGCCGAGAAGGCCGGCTTCACGGTCGAGGGCGTCGCCCGGGGCGGGCTCACCCACCGCGACGAGCGGGTGGACGTCTGGGTCGGCGCGCTGCTCGCCGGGGACCTGACGTGACGCCCGAGGTGATCGAGGCCGACGGGGTGCGGCTGCGGCAGTTCCGCCCCGCCGACGCCGCCGACCTGGCCGCCGGCTGCGGCGACCCGCTCAACCTGCGGTTCAACCCCGGCATGCCGCAGCCGTACACCGAGGCCGACGCCCGCTGGTGGATCACCGAGGGCGCCCCGGCGGCCTGGGCCACCGGCGGGGCCGCGTACGCCATCGCCGACCGGACCACCGACCGACTGGTCGGCGGCGCGGGCGTCGGCCAGGTCGTGCCGCCGCGCCGGCAGGCGGAGGTGGGCTACTGGGTCGCGCCGTGGGCGCGGCGACGCGGGATCGCCAGCGCCGCGACGCGGGCCCTGGCCGACTCCGCGCTGCGCCACGGCGTCGACCGGCTGGAACTGATGACCCACGCCGAGAATCCGGCCAGCCAGCGGGTGGCGCTCGCCGCCGGCTTCACCCACGAGGGGGTACGCCGGTCGGCCGGCCAACTGCGCGGCGGCGGCCGGACGGACCTGCTCGCGTGGGTACGCCTCGCCGACGACCCGCCCGGTCCCGCCCCCGGCTCCTGCCGGACCTGCCCGACGGCCGGCTCACCGACGGCGTGGTCACCCTGCGCCGGCTCGGCCCGGACGACGTCGACGTGATGTACCGCCTGCACACGCGGCCGGAGGTGGTGGCGAACCAGGCCCCGCCGGTGCCCCCGACCCGGGCGGCCGTCGAGCGGCGTTGCCTGCTGGCCGAGAGCGCGTGGCTCACCGGCACCATCGCCCGGCTGCTGATCGTCGACGCGGTCACCGGCGAGCCGGCGGGCAGCTGCGGGCTCAGCCTCTCCGACCCGGCGGCCGGCGAGGGCTCGGTCGGCTACGCGCTGCTGCCCGACCAGCGGGGACGCGGGCTGGCCACCAGGGCGGTGCGGCTCCTGGCCGGCTGGGCGTTCGGTCCGGCCGGGATCGCCCGGCTGGTCGCCGGCACCGTGCCCGCCAACACCGCCTCGCACGGGGTGCTGGAGCGGGTGGGGTTCCGCCGGGAGGGCCTGCTGCTCGGGCGGCTGCCGGGACTGGCCGGCAGCCGCGTCGACGACCTGGTCTTCGGGCTGCTCCCCGACGAACTCCGCTGACCCGCCCGCCCTCGGCGGCCGTGGTGGCGGGTGGGCCGCCACCACGGCGCCGGAGGGTCAGACGGCGAGGGAGATGATTCCGTAGTCGTAGGCGTGCCGCCGGTAGACGACGCTCGGGCGGCCGGACTCCTTGTCCTGGAACAGGTAGAAGTCGTGGCCGACGAGTTCCATCTGGAACAGGGCGTCGTCGACGGTCATCGGCTCGGCGGGATGCACCTTCTCCCGCGCGATGTGCCAGGGCTGGTCGTGTTCCTCCTCCTCGACCCGTTCGGCGACGGCGGTGGCCGTCCCGACGCCGTCGGGGGACGCGCCCAGCGGCCCGTCGAGGCCGGCCACCGGCAGGCCGGCGGTGGCGGCGGCGACGGAGAGCGGCGCGTGCCGGCCCCGGTGGACGCGGCGGCGGTCGGCCGCCCGGCGCAACCGGGTGTCCAGCTTGGCGATGGCCGCGTCGAGCGCGCTGTAGAAGTCGTTCGTGCAGGCCTCCGCCCGGATCACCGGGCCACGGGAAACGCAGGTGATTTCGACGCGCTGGCAGTGGTCCGCCTGGCGCGGATTGCGCTCGTGGAACAGCTCCACATCGACACGAATAAGTTTATGGTCGTAGCGTTCGATCTTTGCGAGTTTCTCCGCCACGTGCACCCGGTAATGATCCGGCACTTCGACGTTACGGCCCTTGACCACGATGTCCATGTGACCTCCCTAGTTCGGACGGTCGTTCGTTCCGGCATCCGGTCGCGCGCCCCTGGGGGAGGCCCCACTCGGCGTCGACCGGTCAGTGCGGCTACGCCTCCTTTCACCACCGGGGGCGGATGGAAAGACCTCCTACCCCCGACACGAAAACGCTAACTCCTGTTCGCCCGACAGTCACCCCCGGTCGCCGGGACTGCCAACAATTTTTCACAGCTCATACACCAACGGGTGAAACGGAAACACGCAGCGTCACAAAGCGCGCCGTCGCTCGGTCGCGGCGAGCACCACGGCGACCGTCGGTGACAGCCCGCTCGCGGTCAGCGCCCGCCCCACCGCCGCAAGGGTGGCCCCGGTGGTCAGGATGTCGTCGAGCACCACCACCGCCGCCCCGTCGGGCGCGGCCGGGACCCGCGGGCGGACCCGGAAGGCCGCCTCGGCCGCCGCCGCCCTGCCGGCGCTGTCCAGCGTCACCGAGTCGGGGCGGGGCAGGGCCCGCAGCGGCCGCCGCACCCGCACCGGCCAGCCCGCCCGGCGCAGCCGGTCCGCGCAGTGCCGGGTCAGCCGGCCGAGGTGGTCGCCGTACCGGGCGCGGGCCGCCGCCGCGGTGTCCGGCACCGGCACCAGCGTCACCGGGCGGACCCCGCCCACCGCCGCCGCCACGACCTCGGCGAGCAGCGCCCCCAGCGGCCGGGCCAGCCCGTGCCGGCCGTGGTCCTTGTACGCCAGCAGCGCCTCCCGCAGCGGGCCCGCGTACGGGCCGAGGGCGACGCAGGGCGGCAGGTCGGGCGGGGCGGGAGTGGGTCGTACGGCCCGGGGACGCAGCGCGCCGAGCGCCGCCACGCACTCCGGGCAGACGCCGTGCCGAAGCCCCGGCCGGCGCTCGCGGCAACCGGCGCACTCCACGGGCAGCACCAGGTCGGTGAGGTCCGCCCAGAGCCCGCCGAGATCCCGCACGGAGATCAGTAGAGGAAGAAGGGAGCGGTCGGGTTGCCGGCGCGCGCCCCGGCCGAGGGCGGCGCGACCTCCTGCACCTGCTGCGGCTGGATCCGCTCGAACGGGCTGCTGCGGTACGCGACCCCGTTCGCCTCGTACATCGCGGCGCCGAGGCGACCCACCGCGTTCGCCGGGTACGCGGCGAGGTGCGTCACCCGCGCGCCGATCTTGTCCTCCAGCCGGCTCTCCCGGGCGCCGTCCACGCTGACCTCGTAGACCGCGGGGCGGCCGACCGCGCCCGCGAGGACCAGGGTGTTCTCGCCGTACCAGTCGACGGCCGACAGGCTGGTCAGCCGGGTGTGCAGCCGACGGGCCGGGCCGGGGGTCGCCCCCGCGCCGTCGGGGCTGAGCGCGGCGACGTAGAGCGCGCCCCCGGCGATGACGGCGATCCGGTGCCCGTCCAGCGAGGCCGCCACGGCGGTCACCGGGCCGGGTACGCCCAGCGGCACGGCGGTGAGCTGCGCCTGGGCGTCGAAGCGGTAGAGGCTCCCGTCGGCGACCACCAGCCCCGCCGGCTGCCCCCGGTACGTCGAGCGCAGCCAGACGGGCCGGCTCATGGCGGCGTAGCCCTTGGCGCTGCGGCTGAACACGGCCACCGGGTCGGCGCCGGTGCCGACGGAGAGCCACTGTCGGCCGGCGTCGGTGACCACCAGCGCCGCCAGGATCTGGTTGTCGGCGCGGCTGAGCCCGGCGGACACGACGTTCCGGTTGGCCTTGGCGTCCACGGGCACCGGGCCGCTCGGCTCGCCGGCGTAGGCCAGCGGGTGGACGGCTCCCTCGTAGACGCAGAACCGCTGGAAGCTCTCCGTGAGCTGGTGCACCGGACGCTCCAGGCGGCGGCGCTCCAGGTCCGGGATGAACTCCTGGGACTGGTTGCGGATCTTGATGTCGAGGGGCCCGTCGAGGTCGGACAGCGACCAGGCGAGCTGCGTGCCGAGCTGCTCCAGCCGGGCCTTGTTCTCCGGCATCTCCAGGTCGACCTCCCAGCGGCCGTCCGTCCGGGTGGCGTTGTTGATCAGGCGGGTGCCGTCCGGCAGCCTGCTCACGGCCGTGCCGAGCCAGGCGGAGGGGCCGGCGGTCAGCCACTTGACCACCTCGCTCACCCGCCGCTCGTCCGGCACGGCGAGGGGGAGGTAGCGCTGGTCGGGGACGAGGCGGGTGCGGTCGTTGTTCCAGAAGTAGATCGTCCGGCTCTGGTAGTACGTCTCCAGTGCCTCGACGCTGAGCAGCAGCGCGGTCGGCGGGTTCGCCACGTACAGGCCCCCCTCGGCCAGGCCCTCCTGCCCGGGCTGGCTGCGCAGCTCGAACGTGTACGTCGTGGTGCTCGTCTCGGGCGGGCCCAGCGTGCCGTCGTTGCGCAGTTGCCCGACCTGCTGCACCTTGAGGGTGACCTCGGTCCGGTCCGGGGCGGGCGCGATCACCGGCTCCTCGGTGAGCCGGACGACGGCCAGCGCGACCTCGCTGCCCTGCTTGGTCTGGAGGCGGTCGCGGTCGGCCGGCGTGATGAACTGCCGGACCCGTTGGTAGGCCCGGTCCGGCTCGCCGGCCGCGGCGGAGAGGAAGTTCTCGACGAACAGCTCCGCGTCGGTGCCGGCCGCGCTCCGGCTCGGGGGCTCGCCCCGGCTGCCGCTGGTCGAACCGCCCTCCGCCGCCGGTCCCGGCCCGTCCACCCGGACCTCGGTGTTCTCCGGAATGCCGCAGCCGGTCACGCCGCCCAGCAGCAGCGCGCCGCCGAGCAGGCCGGCGAGCAGCCGACGCCTCACGACCCCACCTCCGCGTGCCCCCCGTTGCCCGGCCGGCGCGGGCCGACGGCCAGCGCGTCGTCGGTGCCCGGGCCGATCGTGAGCGCGCCCCCGGTGCCGGGACCGATGGCCAGCAGCCCACCCGCCCGGGGCCCGCCGAAGGGCAGCGTGGCGTCGGCCGGGACCAGCCGCAGCGGCGAGGTAGTCAACCGGTCACCGGCCCGCGACGGCAGGGTGAGCCGGAACTGGGCGCCCTGCCCGGGCGCGCCCCACGCCTCCAGCCAGCCGCCGTGCAGCCGGGCGTCCTCCAGGCTGATCGACAGGCCGAGCCCGGTGCCGCCGGTCTGCCGGGCCCGGGACGGATCGGCCCGCCAGAAGCGGTTGAACACCAGCTTCTCCTCACCCGGCTTGAGGCCCACCCCGTGGTCGCGGACGGTGATCGCCACCGCCGTGTCGTCCACCCCGAGCGTGATCAGCACCGGCTTGGCCTCGCCGTGCTCGACGGCGTTGCCGACCAGGTTGCGCAGCACCCGCTCCACCCTCCGGGGGTCCACCTCGGCGATCACCGGGGTGCCGGGGACGTCCAGCTCGATGGCCACCCCGACGCGCTCGGCGAGGCCGGCCAGCCGGTCGGCCACCCGGTGCACGACCGGCACCAGGTCGGTCGGCTCCGAGTCGAGCATGGCGAAGCCGGCGTCGAAGCGGCTGATCTCCAGCAGGTCGGTGAGCAGCTCCTCGAACCGGTCCAGCTCGGCCTGGAGCAGCTCGGCGCTGCGGGCCACCGCCGGGTCGAACTCGTCCCGCTCGGCGAAGATCAGGTCGGCGGCCATCCGGACCGTGGTCAGCGGCGTACGCAGCTCGTGCGAGACGTCGGAGGTGAAGCGGCGTTGCAGCCGGGACATCTCCTCCAGCCGCAGGATCTGCCGTTGCAGGTTGGTCGCCATCTGGTTGAACGACGCGGCGAGCAGGGCGAGGTCGTCCTCGCCGTTGACCACCATCCGCTGGTCGAGCAGGCCGGCGGAGAGCCGCTGGGCCGTGCGGGCGGCCACCCGTACCGGGGTCACCACCAGCCGGGTGACCAGGCCGGCGAGCAGGGCGAGCAGGAGCACCAGGGCCGCTCCGGTGGCGGCCACGGTGCCCCGTACGTCGGCGGCCGTCTTGTCCTGCCGGGCCAGCGGCACGAGGTAGTAGAGCTCCACCTGACCGAACCGGGTGGGCACCGGCGAGCCGTAGACCAGGTATTTCGTGCGCTCCTCGCCGAGGCGCCCGGTGCGGATCTGGCTGGCGACCTTGCCCCCGGCGACGGTCTCGCGCAGCTCCCGGCTGATCAACGGGCGGACGTTGACCGCGGGCGAGGACCGGGGCTGGATGGCCCCGGTGTGGTTGTCGGCGGTGAGCGCCACGATGACGCCGGTGGTCTGCTGCGGGTCACCGCCGGCCAGGTAGTTGACCGTGCCGTCGATGGTTTCCTGGAGCTGCCCCTCCTGCGGCTGGTTGTAGAGGCCGAACTGCTTCGCCGCGTAGTCCGCGCCGTTGCCCAGCCGGATCCGCACGTCGGTCTCGACGTTCTCCACCAGGATGCCGGTGATCTTGTCGGCGATCAGGTAGGCGAAACCGCCCACCAGCAGGCTGGACGCGACCAGTGTGATGGTCACCACCCGCAGCTGGAGCGACCGCCGCCAGCTCTGGTGCAACCCGGCGAGCAGGCGCGCGGCCCGGCCGCTCACGCCACGCCACAGCTCCCGCGCGGCGACACGCCGGCGCGGAGCTGCCGTCGGGGGGTCCGGAATCGGGGAGGTGGCCACAGTGTGACCAGGCTATCCGGTGCCCGCCTTGTAGCCCACGCCCCGCACGGTGAGGATGATTTCCGGCCGCTCCGGATCCGGTTCGATCTTGGCCCGCAGCCGCTGCACGTGCACGTTGACCAGCCGCGTGTCCGCCGCGTGCCGGTAGCCCCAGACCTGCTCCAGCAGCACCTCGCGGGTGAAGACCTGGCGCGGCTTGCGGGCGAGCGCGACCAGCAGGTCGAACTCCAGCGGCGTCAGCTTCACCTCCTCGCCGTTGCGGCTGACGGTGTGCGCCGGCACGTCGATGGTGATCTGGTTGCCGGGCGGCCCGATGGTCAGCATCTCCGGGGCGACGTCCTCGCCCCGGCGCAGCCGCGCCCGCATCCGGGCGACCAGCTCCTTGGGCTTGAACGGCTTGACCACGTAGTCGTCGGCGCCGGACTCCAGGCCGAGCACCACGTCGACGGTGTCGCTCTTGGCGGTCAGCATGACGATCGGCACGCCCGACTCGGCCCGGATCGACCGCGCCACGTCGATGCCGCTCATGCCGGGGAGCATGAGGTCGAGCAGGACGATGTCGGGGCGGTTCTCGCGGAACGCGGCCAGCGCCCGCTCCCCGTCGGCGACGAACGAGGGCAGGAATCCCTCGCTGCGCAGGACGATGCCGAGCATCTCGGCGAGCGCGGGGTCGTCGTCGACCACCAGTACCCGGGCTCTCATGGGGTTAATGTTTCCATCCCCTTCAGTTCGGTGGGATCCCCGTCACCCGGCACGGTACTGCCGTGGGACGTCACCGCCCAGCAGCAGGTGCCGGCGTCGCCGCCCCGACGTGCGGGTCCACCCGATCGGAACGGGCGTGTCACCATGATCCCCGCGTGCGCCGTCACGCGCCACCGCCGCCCGTCCCCAGGAGTACGCGTGCCCGACGCCGGCCCGACCGCCGTGCTCCCGCGCCGCCCCCTCACGGTCGGCGAACTGCTGGACTCCGCGGTCCTGCTGCTGCGGGCCCAGGCACGGGTGCTGGTGCCGGTCGCCCTCGTACTGGCCGTGGCCGAACAGCTCCTGCTGCACCCGCTGCGGCTCGCCGCCGACACGGCGCCACCCGCCTGGCTGCCGGAGTTCGGGCGGTTCGGCGCGTACTGGCTGCTGCTGGCGGTGGGGGCGGCGACCGAGGCGGTGATCGTCCTGCTGCTCGGAAATCCGGCCGCCCGGGCCGCCGGGGCCGCCCTGTTCGGCCGTGCGCCGGGCCCCCGGGAACTGCTCCGCCCGGCCGGCGCGCGCTGGGGCGCCACCGCGCTGCTCGCCGTCCTCGTCGGCGTCGTGATGTGCGGCTTCGCGCTGTTCGGGCCGGCGTGGATCGTCGGGTTCGCCCTGCTCGGCGCCGTGGCGCCGGCGCTGGTCGTCGACCGGGTGCATCCGCTGCGCGCCCCGCTGCGCGCCGCCGCCCTGGCCGTCCGCGGCGCCGGCCGGGCCGGCTGGATCCGGCTGCTCGGCTACCTCGTGTGGTGGATCGTGCGCGTCGGCCTCGGCGTCGGCGTCTACGTCGGGCTGGACTCGTTCGACCTCGTCGACCGCGCCTGGGCCGGGTGGCTGTCACTGGCCGTCTGGGCGGGCGTGAACAGCGTCGCCTACTCGGCCCTGGCCTGCCTGGACGCGGTGCTGCACCTGGAGACCCGGATGCGTACCGAGGGGCTGGACATCCGGCTCTCCCGTGCCCGGCCGGGCACGCCGGAGACCGTCCTGCTGGCGGCCGGGCGATGAGCCTCAGCCGGTGGTGGACCGAGACGACGGCGGCGCTCGGCGACCGGGTGCCGCTGCCCCTGGTCGCCCTGCTGCTGGTGCTCGCCGCCGTGCTGGTCGCGGTCGGCTGGTACACGTTCCCGGCCTGGGTCCCCCGGCGGTTGCCCCGGCTGCGTCGACGCCGCCGGGAGACCGCGCCGCCGGACGCCCCGCCGCCGGTCGTCCCCGCGCCCCGCGAGCCCGAGCTGCCGGCCGCCGCGTACGTCTCCCTCGCGGACCGGTTCGCCGCGGAGGGCCGGTACGCCGAAGCCGTCCGGGAGCGGCTGCGCGCGATGGTCCGGGAGCTGGCCGCCCGGCGCGTGGTGCAGCCGCAGCCCGGGATGACCGTCGCCGAACTGGTGCGGGCCGCGACGGACACCCGGCCAGAGGTGGGTCCACCGCTGAGCGCCGCCGGCGCGATCTTCTCCGAGCTCTGGTACGGCCAGCGCCCCGCCTCCGTCGAGCACGACCACCGGATGCGGGAGCACGCCGCCGACCTGGACCGGCTGCTGACCGGGCGACCCGAGGACGGGCCACGACCATGAGCGCACAGGCCACCGCCGTACCACCGGCGCCCCTCGCGGACGTCGCCCCCCGGCGTCGGCGTCGCCGACACCGGTTGATCCCGCTGGGCCTGGCCGCGGCGCTGCTGGCCACCACCCTGATCACCCACGCGGTCGACCAGCCCGACCCCGGCGACCAGGGCTTCCTCTCCCCGGTCGCGACGGGGGACGACGGCGGCAGCCGGCTCGCCGACGCGCTGCGCGGGCAGGGCGTGACCGTGCAGCGGGAGACGGACACGCTGCGCGCCCTGCTGGCCGCGCGCGGCGGGGCGGCCACGCTCTTCGTGCCCGCGCCGGCGCTGCTGCACCCGGACACGGTCGGCGCGTTGGACTCGCTGCCCTCGACCACCAGGCTGGTGCTGGTGGACCCGTCGCGACGGGTGCTGGAGGCGGTCAGGCTGCTGCCGGTGCAACCGGCCGGTCGCCGGTGGGCCGCGCAGGCGGTGGGGCCGGACGCGCGGGGCCTGCCCTGCCCGCTGCCCGAGTTGCGGCAGCTCGGACGCGTGGCGGTCGGGCTGCAACGCTACGCGCTCGCCCCGGGCGCGTCGGCGCCCGTCGGGTTCTGCTTCGCCGACGGGCTCGCCCTGCTGCCCCGGGTCCCCGAGAGCACCGTGGCGGTGGGCGCCAGCGATCCGTTCCGCAACGACCGGATCGACGAGTGGGACAACCGGGCGTTCGCCACCGCGCTGCTCGGCGGGACCGGCCGGGTGGTGTGGCTCGACCTGGACGGCCCCGAACCCCCACCGGTCTTCGGCGACGGCAGCAGCGGCAGCCCGGCCTGGTCGCCGACGCCGGGCGGCTCCACCGGGTACGGCGGCCCGGGCAGCGGCACCGGCACCGGCACCGGCGACGGCACCGGCGACGGACGGCCCGGCGACCCGGCGGACCCGGAGGGGGAGACCGACGACGACAGCGAGGGCCGGGGCGAGGACCGGGCCGACAGGCCCGACCCGCCGAACCCGCTCTGGTCCGCCTTCCCCGGCTGGCTGTGGGCGTTGCTGGCCCAACTCGCCGTCGCCGCCCTGCTGGCCGCGCTCTGGCGGGCCCGCCGGCTCGGCCCGCCGGCGGCGGAGCCGCTGCCGGTCACGGTCCGCTCGGCGGAGACGGTGCTCGGCCGGGCGCGGCTCTACGAGAAGGCGGGCGCCCGGGACGCGGCCGCGCGGACGCTGCGGAGCGCCGCCCTCGACCGTCTGACGCCCCGGCTGCACCTGCCGCCGACCGCGCCGCCGGCCGACGTGGCCGCCGCGGTCGCCGCCCGCACCGGCGACGACCCCCGGTGGACCGACGAGGTGCTGCACGGCGCCGGGCCCGAGACCGACCAGGACCTGCTGGACCTGGCCCGCGCGCTGGACCGGCTGACCCGCGTCGCCGCCCCGCACGCCGACGGACCGCACCCACCCGCCGAGGCGCCGCCACCGCCCGCCGGATGGCCACCGCCCCCGCCGGCCGGACCACCCGCAGTCGGGCCGCCACCGCCAGCCGCGCCGCCCTCAGCCGGGCCGCCACCGCCAGCCGCACCGCACCCGCACCGAGCCGAAGGAGACCCCCGGTGACCCGACCCGCCGGTACCGCCGAGCCGCCGACCACCGACCCCGTCGACCCCCGCGCCGCCCTGCACCGGCTGCGCGCCGAGGTCGCCAAGGCGGTCGTCGGGCAGGACGCGGTCGTCACCGGCCTGGTCATCGCCCTGCTCTGCCGCGGGCACGTGCTGCTGGAGGGCGTGCCGGGCGTGGCCAAGACCCTGCTGATCCGCACCGTGGCCACCGCCCTCGACCTGGGGTCCAAGCGGGTGCAGTTCACCCCGGACCTGATGCCGGGCGACGTCACCGGCTCACTGATCTTCGACCCGCGCTCCGCCGCCTTCACCTTCCGCGAGGGGCCGGTCTTCACCAACCTGCTGCTCGCCGACGAGATCAACCGGACGCCGCCGAAGACCCAGTCGGCGCTGCTGGAGGTGATGGAGGAGCGGCAGGTCTCGGTGGAGGGCGAACGGCGGCCGCTGCCCGACCCGTTCATCGTCGCCGCCACCCAGAACCCCATCGAGTACGAGGGCACCTACCCGCTGCCGGAGGCGCAGCTCGACCGGTTCCTGCTCAAGCTCACCGTGCCGCTGCCCAACCGGGACGAGGAGCTGGGCGTGCTCCGCGCGCACCACGCCGGCTTCGACCCGCGCGACCTGGCCGCTGCCGGCGTACGGCCGGTGGCCGACGCGGCCGACCTGGCGGCGGCCCGGGCGGCGGTCGGCCGGGTGCACGTGGCCGAGCCGCTCTTCGGCTACGTCGTCGACCTCTGCCGGGCCACCCGCAACACCCCGGCGCTGGAGCTGGGCGCCTCGCCCCGGGGCGCCACCGCGCTGCTCAACACGGCCAAGGCGTGGGCCTGGCTGGCCGGCCGCGACCATGTCGTACCGGACGACGTGAAGGCGGTCGCCCGGCCGACGCTGCGGCACCGGCTGCGGCTGCGCCCCGAGGTGGAGCTGGAGGGCGTCGGCGTGGACCAGGTGCTGGACACGGTGCTCGCCACCGTGCCGACGCCGCGATGACCTGGCGGGCGGCGCTCCTGCTGGCGGTCGGCGCGCTGACCCTGCCGGCCTGGCCGTCGCCGTTCGCCGGGCTGCTGGTGATGACCGGGGCGGTGCTGCTGCTGGTGCTGCTCGACCGGGCGCTGGCCGCGCCGCCGGGCGCGCTCACGGCCGCCCGGCAGGGGGACCGCGCGGTCCGCCTCGGCGGCACCGCCACCGTCGCGCTGCTGCTGCACAACCCCTCCGGCCGTACGCTGCGGGCGCGCGTCCGCGACGCCTGGGTGCCCTCCGCCGGCGCCCGCCCCGACGTGCCCCCGGCGACGCTGGTGCGCGTCGAGCCGGGCGGGACGGTGGCGCTGCCCAGCCGGCTGACCCCGCTGCGGCGGGGCGACCGGCCGGCGGTGGCGCTGACCGTGCGCTCGTTCGGGCCGCTGGGGCTCGGATTCCGGCAGCGCTCCGGCCGGCCGGCGACCCCGCCGTGGACGCTGCGCGTGCTGCCGCGCTTCGACTCCCGCCGGCACCTGCCGGAGAAGCTGTCCCGGCTGCGGGTCATCGACGGCACCCAGGTGAGCCGGGGGCGGGGCCAGGGCACCGAGTTCGACACCCTCCGCGAGTACGTGGTCGGCGACGACGTGCGCTCTATCGACTGGCGGGCGAGCGCGCGCCGCGCCGACGTGCTGGTGCGCACATGGCGGCCGGAGCGGGACCGCCGGCTGCTGTGCGTGCTGGACACCGGGCGCACCTCGGCGGTGCGGGTCGGCGACGAACCCCGGCTGGACACCGCGATCGACGCCGCGCTGCTGCTCACCGCCCTCGCCGCCCGCGCCGGCGACCGGGTCGACCTGCTCGCCGCCGACGCGGCGGTACGGGCCACGGTCACCGGCACCGGCGGGCCGGCCCTGCTTCCCCGGGTGGTGCACGCCCTCGCCCCGCTCCAGCCGACGCTGGTGGAGACGGACTTCGACCTGATCGCGGGCGAACTGCTACGCCGGCAGCGTCAGCGCAGCCTGGTGGTGCTCTTCACCGCGTTGGAGGCCGGCGCGCTCGGCGAAGGGCTGCTGCCGGTGCTCCCCCGGCTGGCTGCCCGGCACAAGGTGGTGATCGCGGCGACGCACGATCCGGTGCTGACCGCCCTCACCACCACCGTCCCGCAGCGCCCGGCGGACGCCTACGCCGCAGCAGCGGCCTGGCGCACGCTAGCCGAACGCGACCGGGTGCGGGTGGCTCTGGCCCGCCACGGCGTGACGGTGGTGGACGCCCCGGCCGGCCGCCTGGCCCCCACCCTGGCCGACACCTACCTCCGCCTGAAGTCCCTGGGCCACCTCTGACCGGGTCCGGCGGCGCCCCACCGCCAGCCCTCGTTGATCATGAAGTTATTGCCCGCCCGCGCGGCGTGTCACGGCAACAACTTCATGATCAACCGGATCCGGGTGGGTGGCGCGGCGGCCGAGGAGCACCACGTACGCCAGGAAGGCGAGCCAGACGGCGGCGCCCACGGCCACGCGGAGCGGAATGGGCACGGGCGCGGGGGTCACGAACGCCTCGATGACGGCGGAGACCGCGAAGAGCCCCACCAGTCCGACGGCGACCAGGATGCCCTCGCGTCCCGCCCGGGCCACCGACTGTCCCCGGGTGAGCTGTGTGGGCGGCGCGATCCACGCCCACCCGATGCGCAGGCCCACCCCGGCGGCCACGAAGACGCCGGTGAGTTCCAGCAGCCCGTGCGGGGTGATCAGGCCGAAGAAGACGTCCGCGCGGCCGTAGGCGACCATCACCCCGCCGACCACGCCGATGTTGAGCGCGTTCTGCCAGAGCAGGTAGAGCACCGGGACGATCAGCACCCCGGCGGCGAGGCACTGGGCGGCGAGCCAGGCGTTGTGCGTCCACAGGTGGAAGGCGAACGTCGGCGCGGAGAACTCGGTGTAGTAGCCGGCGAACCCGGACTCGACCAGGTCGGCGGCCGCCGCCTCACCGATGAAGGCCGCCGCCGTCTGCGGGTTGCCCGCGACGAACCAGATGAGGAAGAGGCTGAGCAGGCTGAACCCGGTCGCCACCCCGCACCACCAGGGCCAGGCGCGGTAGACCGCGGCGGGGAAGCCGGCCACGAAGAACCGCCCGACCGCCGCCCACGACGGGCGCGGGCGCCCGGTGAGCCGGGCCCGGGCCCGCAGCACCACCTGGGAGAGCTGGCTGACCAGCGCCGGGTCGGGTGAGCGGCTGCGCAGCACCGACAGCTGGGTGGTCGCCCGCTGGTAGAGGGCGACCAGCTCGTCGACCTCGGCGGCGTCGAGCCGGCCGCGCCCGGAGAGTTCCTCCAGCCGTCGCCACTGCCCGCCGTGTTCCGCGACGTACGCGTCGAGATCCACCGTCACCCCCGTCCGGCGATCATAGTGTTCACTGTCGGGGTGAGAGCACAACCTCGACCGCCGGCCCGACCCGCCCCGTGGGGTGACGCCGGGCTGGTCAGCGGGGAGGCCGTGGAGCTGGACGTCCGGGCCGCCCGGATCGGTTCCCGGGTGCTCGCGCTGCTGCTCGACGTCCTGGCGCAGGCGGCCCTCATGCTCGTGCTGTCCATGAGCGTCGGCGTCGCGCTGCTCAACCTGCCGGACGGGCTGGTCGACGGCGCCCTGGCCGGCGGGATCGCCACGGTGGGCCTGATCCTGGTGCTGGTCGGCTACCCGGTGCTGTGCGAGCGGTTCAACCACGGCCGCACGCTGGGCAAGATGGCGGTCGGGCTGCGCGTGGTCAGCGCCGACGGCGCTCCGGTCGCGGCGCGGCAGTCGCTGATCCGGGCGCTGGTCGGCGTGGCCGTGGAGTGGCCCGGCCTGGTGCTGCCGCTGGTGAGCTGGGTGGCCGGGGTGACGGTGATGGTGACCGACCGGCGCGGGCGTCGGCTGGGTGACCTGGTGGCGGGCACGCTGGTCGTGCACACCCGCACGGCGACCGCCTGGCGGCCGGTCCCCACGGCGGTCCCCGCGCTGGCCGGCTGGGCGGGCGCGGTGGACCTGAGCCGGCTCGACGACGGCCTGGCGTTGGCCGCCCGCCAGTACCTGGCCCGGGTGCACCACCTGGCGGAGCCGGCGCGGGCACGGTTGGGGCACGGGCTGTGGACCGAAATCTCGGCGGTGATCACGCCGCCCCCGCCTCCGGGCATGCCCGAGTCGGTCTACCTGGCCGCGGTCCTCGGCGAGCGGCACCGGCGGGCGAGGTACCGGCTGGGGCTCGGCCGGTCGGCCGCCGCGACGCTCTGGCCGGAGCTGACACTCCACCCACCCGCGCCACCCCGCGCGACCCCGTCCGCCGCCGGGCCCGCAGGCGTCGCCACGTCTGAAGGCGCCGACGGACCCGACTCCACCGCCCGGCCTGCGGGCGCCGTGCCGCCCGGCACGGTCCGTCCGGCGGTGCCCGTCGGGGCGCCGGCCGCCGTGCCGATCCAGCCCGTTCCGGGGGTACGGCCGGCGGTCGCCCCGGCGGCACCGACGGGCGGCGTGCCCGTGCCCGACGCCGGCACCTGACCGACGGGAGGGGCCGCGCACACGTCGCGACCTGGAATCCACTCCGTCCGGGAGCGCCGTCGGTCACCCGGCTGTGGCAGGATCCGGCTCGCTCGCCCCTACCGAGACGGGAACATCGTGGCCGACGATCTGTTCACCCCCACCATCGCGCCGGCGGCGTACGGGACGCGACGCCGGCCGTGGCGACCGCAGTCGCTGATCTTCCCCGCTGTCTTCGCCGGCCCGCTGACCGCCACCGTGCTGGCCCTGGTCAACGGGCACCGGCTGGGCCTGCCCCGTCGGACGAACCTGATGGTGCTCGGCGTCGGGCTGGCCGCGCTGACGGCCCGGCTGGCGCTCACGCTCGCCTTCCTCGACGACTGGGGGGACCGTCCCGTCCGGCTGATCGCGGCGCTGGCCGGCGCCGGGGTCTGGCTCGCCGCCTCCGTCACGCAGAAACGTCCGTTCCGGGCCTACGAGCTGCGTGGCGACGAGCCGGCGTCGCTGTGGCTGCCCGGCCTCGGGGCGGTGCTCCTGTTCGGGGTCGTCGAGGCGCTGCTGTTCCTCCTGGTGGCCGCCGTATGACCGCCCCGGAGGCCCCGCTCGCCCGGGTGGCGCACCTGCTCGAGCTGAACCGCGCGGAGCAGGCTCTCGACGAGGTCGACCGGCTCCCGGCCGCCCTGGCCCTGAGCCCGGCGGCGTTCCGGCTGCGGGCGTACGCGCTGACCTCGCTGAGCCGCTGGGACGACCTGGCCGCCGTCACCCGTCGAGGGCTCGCCGAGGCCGGCCCGGACCCCGAACTGCTCGGCCGGCTCGGCGTCGCGCTGCGCCACCGCCGCGAGTACCCCGCCGCCGAGCGGGCACTGCTCGACGCGCTCGCCATCGAGCCGGAGGACCCGTGGCTGCTGTGCCAGTACGCGCACCTCTGCTCGGCCGTGGGGCAGCTCGACAAGGCGGAACGCCTGGTCGCCCGGGCCGCCGCGATCAGCCCGCAGGAGCCGGCCGTCTTCGCGTGCCGCGTCCAGCTCGCGTACGCCCGGGGGGACGACCGGGAGGCCGACCGGATCGCCGGGGAGTTCCTCGGGGCGTGGCCGGACAATCCGGCGGCGCTCGCCCTGCACGGCGCCACCTCGGCCCGGCGTGGCCGGCTGGGCACCGCGCGCCGCGCGTTCGGCCAGGCGGTGGCGCACGACCCGACCGATGCCGACTACGCCGAGGCGGCATGGGAGACGCAGGTACACGCGCACCCGCTGCTGCTGCCGCTGCGCCCGCTCCACCGGCTGGGGATCTTCCGCACCTGGCTGCTCGCGGTCGGCGTGATCGTGCTGTTGAACGTCACCGGTCTGGACGTGCTCGGCGGCTTGTTCGCCCTGCTCTGGATGCTCTTCTGCGTCTGGTCGTGGATCGCTCCGCCGCTGGTCCGCCGGATGGTGCTCGGGCGGTGGCGGTCGTGAGGGCGTTCGGGCCGTGGCTGGCCGTCCTCGCCCTGGTGCTGCTGCTCGACGCGCTGGGGCTGCGCACGCTGGCCGCCGTGGTCTCGGTGGCCTGGCTCGTCTGGTGCGTGTGGAGCTGGATCCGCCCCGCCCGTCGCCGCTCCCGCCGGGACTGACCGCCCGGCGGCAGGCGGCCCGTCCGCGCCGACGGCGGCCGGCTCGACCCGTGGCGGCGCGCCCGATCCGGAAACGCCGACCGGGCCGGCCGCTCGGGAGGGAGCGGTCGGCCCGGTCGGCGCGGTCGTGTCAGTAGCGGTAGTGCTCGGGCTTGAACGGGCCCTCCACGGAGATGCCGAGGTAGGACGCCTGCTCCTTGGTCAGGGTGCTCAGCTTGGCGCCGAGCGCCTCCAGGTGCAGCCGGGCGACCTTCTCGTCGAGGTGCTTGGGCAGCACGTAGACGCCGATCGGGTATTCCTCGGTCTTGGTGAACAGCTCGATCTGGGCGATCGTCTGGTTGGCGAACGAGTTCGACATCACGAAGCTCGGGTGACCGGTGGCGTTGCCCAGGTTGAGCAGGCGGCCCTCCGACAGCACGATGATGGCGTGCCCGTCGGCGAACTTCCAGAGGTCGACCTGCGGCTTGATGTTGACCCGCTCGACGTCGGAACGCTTCGCCAGGCCGGCCATGTCGATCTCGTTGTCGAAGTGGCCGATGTTGCCGACGATGGCCTGGTGCTTCATCCGGGCCATGTGCTCGTTGGTGATGACGTCGAAGCAGCCGGTGGCGGTGATGAAGATGTCGGCCTGCTCGACCACGTCGTCCAGGGTGGCGACCTGGTAGCCGTCCATCGCGGCCTGGAGCGCGCAGATCGGGTCGACCTCGGTCACCACGACCCGGGCGCCCTGGCCGCGCAGCGACTCGGCGCAGCCCTTGCCGACGTCGCCGTAGCCGAGCACGACCGCCATCTTGCCGCCGATCAGCACGTCGGTGGCCCGGTTGATGCCGTCGATCAGCGAGTGGCGGCAGCCGTACTTGTTGTCGAACTTGCTCTTCGTCACCGAGTCGTTGACGTTGATGGCGGGGAAGAGCAGGGTGCCGGCGCGGTGCATCTCGTAGAGCCGGTGCACGCCGGTGGTGGTCTCCTCGGTCACGCCCTTGATGCCGGCGGCGATCCGGGTCCACCGCTGGTTGTCCTCGGCGAGCGAGCGGTGCAGCACGCCGAGGATGACCGCGTACTCCTCGGAGTCGGCGGACTCGACCGGCGGCACGGCGCCGGCCTTCTCGAACTCGGCGCCCTTGTGCACCAGCAGGGTGGCGTCGCCGCCGTCGTCGAGGATCATGTTCGGGCCCTGCCCGTCGGGCCAGGCGAGCACCTGCTCGGTGCACCACCAGTACTCCTCCAGGCTCTCGCCCTTCCAGGCGTAGACCGGGACGCCGGCCGGGGCCTCGGGGGTGCCCTCGGGGCCGACCACGATCGCGGCGGCGGCGTGGTCCTGGGTGGAGAAGATGTTGCAGGACGCCCAGCGGACCTGCGCGCCGAGCGCGACCAGGGTCTCGATGAGGACGGCGGTCTGGATGGTCATGTGCAGCGACCCGGTGATCCGGGCACCGGCGAGCGGCTGGGCGTCGGCGAACTCACGACGGATCGCCATCAGGCCGGGCATCTCGTGCTCGGCGAGCTGGATCTCCTTACGCCCGAACTCGGCGAGCGACAGATCCGCCACCTTGTAGTCGCCCTCGGCGAGAGTGCTCGGCCGGGCCTCGGACGGCGTGCCGCTGGCGGACGCCGGGAGGGTGCTGGTCATGAAATCTCCTGTCGGACGATGTGCTGCGCGACCATTCACCTTACGCGCGCGAGCCGCCGACGGGAGGACCGGTCGGGTGAAGTGAGCACGAAGACATCAGCGGACAGCGCACGGGGCGGTCGGTCGTGAACGGTGTCCCGTCCATCGGCCGCCCGCCCCGTGCATCCCCCCGGTTTGGTTCCCCCGCGCGCTCTCGGACCTTCGTCGCGATAACGCTGCGTACTCATAGGGTCACACTCGGACAGGATCGCGTCAAGCCATTCCGGAAAAGTCGGACTTGCGCGTCGCCGCCGGACCGGTCAGCGCAGGCCGCAGCTCGCGACGTACGCCTCCCCGGCGCCGCCCAGGCGCAGCGGCCCGGCGGCGGCGCTGCCGACGGCCGCCCGTCCGGGCGCCAGCGTCACCGCGCCGGCCCCGTCGTCGACCGAGACCTCGCCGGAGCCGCAGAGCACCACCCGGGGCCCGGGCACCTCGACCGACACCGCCGGCAGTCCCGCGCCCACCGTCACCCGGTGCAGCGCGAAGTCCTCCACCGGCACGGGCCACGTGACCACGCCCGGGGCGACCTCCAGCGGCGGCACCACCGGGTCGCGCAGCACCTCGAAGCGCAGCACCCGTAGCAGCTCCTCGACGTCCACCCGCTTCGGCGTCAGCCCGCCGCGCAGCACGTTGTCGCTGGCCGCCATGATCTCCACGCCGGTGCCACGCAAATAGGCGTGCAGGTTGCCCGCCGGCATCCAGATCGCCTCGCCGGGGGCCAGCCGCACCCGGTTGAGCAGCATCGCCACCAGCACCCCGGGGTCGCCCGGGTAGGCGACGGCCAGGTCCCGGGCCAGCTCCGCGTCCGGCCCCGCGACCGACGCCGACGCCACGGCCGCCACCAGCGCGTCGCGCCCGTCGGCGGGCCAGGTCAGCAGCAGCCGTACGGCGTCACGCAGGCCCGCCGGCCCGGTCCGCAGCGCCGCCAGCACCGGCTCCAGCGCGGGTACGCCGAAGCCGGCCAACGCCGCCGCCGAGGCCGCCGGGTCCCGGAAACCGCAGAGCGCCTCCATCGGCGAGAGCGCGACCAGCAGCTCCGGCTTGTGGTACGGATCGACGTAGTTGCGCTGCCCGTCGGGGCGGGCGGCGTCGGCGGCGTGCCCGGCGCGGGCCTGCTCGGCGTCCGGGTGCGCCTGGAGGCTCAGCGGGGCGTCGGCGGCGAGCACCTTGAGCAGGAACGGCAGCCGGGTGCCGAACCGGCCGACCAGCCGCTCGCCGAGCCAGTGGTGCGGCTCGGCGAGCAGCAGGTCGGTCAGGCTCACCCGGTCACCGTCGCGGTCGACCAGGGCCGGGCCGCCCGGGTGGGCGCCCAGCCACAGCTCGGCCTCCGGGCCGTCGCTCGGCGCCGGCCGGCCCTGCAACTCGGCGATCGCCGAGCGGGACCCCCAGGCGTAGTCGCGGATCGGTCCGTGCAGCAGTTCCACCGGTCAGCTCCCGGGCCGCCCGGCGACCTCACCCGGCTCGGAGGGCGACGCGCTGCCGGCGCCCGCCCGCTCGGCGGTGGCGCGGTAGATGTCCGGTTCCAGGTAGATCACCCGGGCGGTCGGCACGGCGGCGCGGATCCGCCCCTCGACGGTGTTGATGCTCCGCGCCAGCACCTCGGCGGTGACGCCGGCCGGCACGGCGACCTTGGCGGCCACCATCAACTCCTCGGGCCCGAGGTAGAGCGTCTTCATGTGGATGATCCGCTCGAACTCGGGGCCGTCGGTGACCGCCTTCTCCAGCGCGGCGACGTCGTGCGCCTCGGCGCCCTCACCGAGCAGCAGGCTCTTGGTCTCGATGGCCAGGATGATCGCGATGACCACCAGCAGCACACCGATCATCGCGGTGCCCACCGCGTCCCACCGGCCGTTGCCGGTGATCAGCGTCATGCCCACGCCGAAGAGCGCGAAGACCAGACCGACCAGCGCGCCCAGGTCCTCCAGCAGCACCACCGGCAGCTCGGGGGCCTTGGCGCGCCGGACGAACTTCACCCACGACTGGTTGCCCCGGACGAGGTTGGACTCGACGATCGCGGTGCGGAAGGAGAACGTCTCCATGATGATCGCCGCCACCAGCACCACGACCGGCACCCAGTGCCACGAGGTGATGCCCTCCTCGTGCGACCACTTGTGGTACGCCTCGTAGAGGGCGAACAGACCACCGACGCTGAACAGCACGATGGAGACGATGAACGCGTAGATGTAGCGCTCCCGGCCGTAGCCGAAAGGGTGCTGAGGGGTGGCCGCACGCTTGGCCCGACGCCCGCCGAGCAGCAGCAGGGCCTGGTTGCCGGAGTCGGCGACCGAGTGGATCGACTCGGCCAGCATCGACGACGACCCGGTCAGCAGGAACGCGACGAACTTGGTGACGGCGATGCCGGCGTTCGCCAGCAGGGCGGCGACGATCGCCTTCGTACCACCGTTGGCGCTCACGCGGTCGCTCCGTCGTGTCGCGCGGCACCGCCGGGCATCGGCGCGACGCGCCGCTCGACCCGTTCCCTGCTATCGCTCACTGGTTTGCCAGCTCCTTCATTTCGGTGATGGCCGGTACGGCCATCGGGTCCAGTCCGTGTGCCAGGGCGAGGTAGATCGAGGCGAAGTCCGGCACGGCGACCAGCGAGGCGAGCCGCTCCAGCGCGGAGCCGCCCTCGGCGGTCACCACGTCGCAACGCACGCCGCGTCGCTCGGCGAGGGTCTGCACGGCGTCCGCGCGGCGCTCCTCGACGTCGAGGGGCTCGTCGGCGTCGTCCTCCGGGTTCAGCCCGCCGTCGCGCAGCAGCACCAACCGCAGCCGGGTGCCCGACGGCGCCTCCGCGTCGGGATCGGCGAAGATGTCGCGCTCCCCCTCGGCCAGACCGCCGAACACGCCGTCGAGCAGGCCGACCCGACCGCGCCCCGCCTCGCCGAGCGCCCCGCTGACCACCGGGTAGCGGGCGTTGGCGGACAGGGTGTCGCCGAACCGGCGGGCCGCGACCGTGGCCAGCGGCGACGAGCCCCAGACGATCGGCACCGAGCCGGCGAGGCCCAGGGCCAGCGACTTCGCGGGGTTGACGAAGGACTCGGCCGTCGGGCGGCAGCGGTCGGCGTCCGCGTCCAGCCGGGCCGCGGTCTCCGCCAGGTCCGCCTCGTTGACCTTCACGAGCCCGAGCGTACGGGCGGCGAGCAGGACCGGCACGGTGAGCGCCCAGAGGCTGGCCCGGGCCGGGGCGCGCCGGGGCACCGGGATGAACGGCGCCCGGGCCCGCTCGGCCACGGACTGCAACTGCGAGTCGGGTGCGCCGACGGCGACCAGCCGGGCGCCCCGCCGGTGCGCGGCCTCGGCGGCGCCCAGCGCCTCGGGGCTGCGGCCGGACGCGCTGACGGCGATGACCACGTCGGCGGCGCCCACCCAGCCGGGCACACCGGCGCTGCGGTGCGGGATGACCGGCACCGGGCAGCGCGGCCCGGCGACGGTGGCCAGCACGTCACCGGTACGCCCGGCGGTGCCGATGCCGGCGATGACGACCGCCCGGGGCCGGCCCTCGTCGGCGAGCACCTGGAGGTTGGCCTCGGCGGCCAGCGCGGCCGTCTCGCGGACCTGCGCCCCGGCGGAGGCGGTGTGCCGCAGCATGCCGCCCGGGTCGTGCTCGGCCAGCGCGGCCGGGTCGTCGAGCAGTGCCTCGTCGGGCTCGCGCCGGCCGCTGACCCCGGCCGTGCCGTCGATCACGACTGCTCCGCGGGGCCGCGCGCCTCGTCCAGCAGCAGCACCGGCACGTCGTCGCGGACCTCGAAGATCCGGCCGCACTCGGTGCAGGTCAGCGTCTGCGCCTGCGCGTCGTAGTCGAGCGGGGCGTGATGCGTGTCCGGACAGGCGAGGATTTCCAGCAACTGCGGGTCCAGGGCCACGGCGCGGCTCCTTCCACGTATGCGGTCTCACCGATCGACGGTGCCGACCGGCGCAGGCGATCTTATCGGCGAACGCGGTCGAGCACCTCGTCACGGAGGGCGGTCATCCGCTCCCGCGTCGGGGCCTCGACGTTGAGCCGCAGCAGCGGCTCGGTGTTGGAGGCGCGCAGATTGAACCACGCGCCGTCCGGGAAGCGCAGGGTCAGCCCGTCCATCTCGTCGACGTCGGCCTGCGGGTACGCGGCCCGCACCTCGGCCACCTTGGCGTCCTGGTCGGCCACCGTCGAGTTGATCTCGCCGGAGGCCACGTACCGCTCGTACTCGCCGGCCAGCACGGACAGCGGCAGCGACTGCTCGCCCAGGGCGGCCAGGGTGTGCAGCGCGGCGAGCATGCCGGTGTCGGCGAACCAGAAGTCGCGGAAGTAGTAGTGGGCGGAGTGCTCGCCGCCGAAGATCGCGTTCGTCCGGGCCATCTCCGCCTTGATGAAGGAGTGCCCGACCCGGGCGACGACCGGCTCGCCGCCGTGCTCGCGGATGATCTCCGGCACCGCCCGGGAGGTGATCAGGCCGTGGATCACCGTCGAGCCGGGGTGCTTGGCCAGCTCGCGGGCCGCCACCAGGGCCGTGACCGCCGACGGCGAGACCGGCTCGCCGCGCTCGTCGACCACGAAGCAGCGGTCGGCGTCGCCGTCGAACGCCAGGCCGATCTCGGCGCCGTGCTCGATCACCGCGCGCTGGAGGTCGACCAGGTTGGCCGGGTCCAGCGGGTTGGCCTCGTGGTTGGGGAAGGTGCCGTCGAGTTCGAAGTAGAGCGGCACGATCTCCAGCGGCAGGGCCGGCAGGACGGCGTCGCCGAGCACGGCCGGGACGGTGTGGCCGGCCATGCCGTTGCCGGCGTCCACGACCACCTTGAGCGGACGGATGCCCGAGAGGTCGACCAGCTGCCGCAGGTACGCCGCGTAGTCGGCCAGCAGGTCGCGGCGCTCGGCCGGCGCGGCCGGCGTGCCGGTCGGGCGCTCGCCCTTGTCCAGCAGGGCCTGCGCCCGCTCGCGGATCTCGGCCAGCCCGCTGTCCTGCCCGATCGGGCGAGCCCCGGAGCGGCACATCTTGATGCCGTTGTACTGCGCCGGGTTGTGGCTGGCGGTGAACATCGCGCCGGGCAGCCCCAGCGCGCCGGAGGCGTAGTAGAGCATGTCGGTGGAGGCGAGGCCCAGGTCGATGACGGCGCGCCCCTCGGCGCGCACGCCGGCGGCGAAGGCGGCGGCCAGAGCAGGACCGGTGGCGCGCATGTCGTGCGCGACGAGGGCCGCCCCGTCCCGCTCGCCGAAGCCGTCCAGCACCTGCGCGAAGGCCGTGCCGAGGGCCTCGGCGGCCTGCTCGTCCCACTGGTCCGGCACCGTCCCACGGACGTCGTAGGCCTTCACGATCTGGGACAGATCAGACACCGGTCTCGCTCCTCGCGCCGCAGGTCCTCAACGGCCTGAGCGTATCGGAGCGGCGCGGCGCGGCCCGGCTCAGCCAGGGAGCCGGGGCATGAACACCGTGTGGTCGCCACCGCCGGTCTCCGGCGGCGGGTCACCGGGCTTGCCCTGGGCGGGCGGCACGGGCGGCGGCGCCCCGTACTGCCCCGGCACCGGGGGCGCCGGCGGGGCCGACACGGGCGGGGCGGCCGGCGCGCCGGGCACCACCTGCGTGGCCTCCGGGGCCGGTGCCGGGCGGCTGCCGTACACGCCGCCGGCGGGGCGCGGGGCGGGTGCGCCGCCGTACAGGCCGGGGGCGGGCGGCTGCTGCCCGTACACCTGGCCGGGTGGACCGGGGGCGGCGGCCGGGCCCTGCCCGGAGCGGTAGGTGGTGCCGCCGGGGTTGCGGGGCAGCGGCACGTGGCCCGGGTCGGCCGGCTCCTTGTCCGCCCGCGAGCGGCGGAACAGCAGGACGATGAGCAGGATACCGACGGCGACCATGGCGATGCCGAAGAACATGACCACCGAGCCGCCGGAGGACTCCTCCTCGGCCGCGTTGCTGACGGCGCCCGCGCCCTGGCCGGCGGCCAGGCTCGGATCCGCCGCGCCGGCCCGCACCTCGGTGGCGACCGCGCTCGGGGTGGGCGACGGCTTCTTCGACGGCTTCGGCGTCGGCGAGGGCGTGGCCCGGTCGCCGACCACCCGGGAGGCCACCGCGCCCCGGCCCAGGGCCCGCCCGAGCGCGTCGCTGGCCGCGCCGCTGACGGTCAGCCGGCCGCCCGGCACCTCCGCGTCGAACGCCACCCGGTAGCGCACCGTGATGCTCTTGCCCTTGCAGAGCCTCGGCTTCAGGGGCGAGGTGGCCGACGTGGCCGCGCTGCCACCGCTTCCGGAGAGCGGCACCGGGAACCAGCGCCCGCCCACGTCGACCTGCGCGCTGACCTGGTCGGCGCGCAGGCCGGCCAGGCGCAACCCCAGTGCGGTACGCAGCAGCACGCAGCCGTCGCTGCGCTTGCGCACCTCGATCGAGACGCCCCCGGCGGAACCGCCGGCGGTGAAGCTGCCGGCCGAACGCACCCGGACCGAGTCGCCTGCGGCGAGCGCCGGCGTCGCGCCGAGCGCCACCAGGCCGCCCAGCAACGCGCAGACCGTCGCGAGCCGCGCCGCGTGCCGACGTACCGCCATGATCACCTCGCCGTTCCTCCCCCGACGGGGGTCCGCCGGTCAGGCTACTACCGGGCCCGGTCAGGGCCCGGTCATTGAGCGCTCCGGATGTGCGCCGTATTACCCCGCGACCGGGTCCGCGCACCCTGGCCGGCGGCGGGAGGGGTCGCGCGCCCGTCGGTCCGGGGCTGCGGAAAACGCGGCGGCGTCAGGTGGCGCGGGCGGTCGCTCCGGCGGCGGCGTCAGGTGGCGCGGGCGGTCGCCTCGGCGGCGGCCTCAGGTGGCGCGGGCCGTCGCCTCGGCGGCGGCCAGGGCGTCGCGGCAGAGCCGGTCGGCGGTACGGGTGGTCTCCGGCAGCCGGTAGCGCGGCGTCAACGCCAGCACCCGCGCGGTCGCGTCGTCGAGGCTCATCCGGTGGCCGACGCTGACGAAGACCGGCTTCACGCCGTCCCGGGTACGCAGCACCCGACCCACGGTCTCGTCCCCGTCGCACAACGGCGTCCACGCGCCCCGACGCTGGGCCGGCGGCGTCCACTCCCCCAGCAGGGGCGTCTTGCCCACCCCGATGGCGGGCAGGCCGGTCACCACGCCCAGGTGGCAGGCGAGCCCGAATCGGCGCGGGTGGGCCAGCCCGTGCCCGTCACAGACCAGCAGCTCGGGAAGCACGGTCAGCCGGTCGAGCGCGTCGAGCAGCGCGGGCAGCTCGCGGAAGGCGAAGAGCCCCGGGACGTACCCGAACGCGGGTCGGCCCACGCTCACCGCCGAGTCGACCACCGCGAGGGTCCGGGCGTCCAGCACGGTCACGGCCGCCGCGAGCCGGTCACCACTCTCGGCGTACGCCACGTCCAGGCCGGCCACCGTCGCGGGCTCGGCCGGACCGGACCCGGCCAGGTCCACCAGGGGCCGCAACCGCTCCTGTACGGCCAGCGCCTCCGCCACGCTGCCCGGCCTGTCGATCCGGGGATCCGACGCCCCGAGCGTCTCCACCCGCGCGGCTCCGGGTTCGCCCGACGTCACGACGGCCCGTCGGTGCGCGACCTGTCGGCGCCCGGCCCGTCGGTACCCGGGGTCCCGGCGCCCTCCGGGCCGGCCGTCTGCCGCTCGACGCCCTGCTCGTGAGCGTCCCGCCCGTCGTCGTCCTTGCTGTCGGCGTCCTCGCCGTCGGCGTCCTCGCCGTCGGTGTCGCGGGTGCTGCCGGCTCCCAGGGCGACGGCGAACGCCACCCCCATCGCGATGCCGACGCCCACACCGGCGGCTCCGTCCAGTGCGGCCAGGCCGATGACCAGACCGAGCATGAGGCCGACCGGCCATGCCCAGGCGTTGGACTGCCACCCACCAGGGCCAGGCGACTTCTGCCCATTGTCTGATTCAGCCATTTCGCCATGGTATTCCGGCCCGACAACCCGCCCCGAACCCGCGACCCTCCGGGGCGGCGGACGCCTACCGGCCGGGCTCCCAGCGGTAGCGCCTCGGCACGCTTCGGCGACTGCTTCGCCGCCGCCTGCGCCCGCGCCGGCTTCGCCCCTCGCCCGGCCGGCGCCCGTCCGCCGGAAACAGGCACTCGACCTGCGTGGACCACCGACCAGACCGTCACAACGGCATCGGCGGCGCCAGAGCCCGCTGGGCGTCGCGTCCAGTTCCGGAGTGCGCGCGATCCGGTCCGTCGCGGAGGCCGCGCCCAACGCTACGGCTCCGCCTTCACGATCGGGGAGTGCCGCCTACGGGCGCTTGATGATGGATGCGACCTCCAGCCCTGCCAATCGCAGTCCAGCCTGCACCCGCTCCCCCAAGCTCACTTTCTCAGCCTCCGGCAGGGGGTCCGGGGACTCCAGTTCAAGGCGCCACTCCTGCGAGTCGACGTCACGCCATAATTCGACCCGGACCACCTTCCCCTGGATTGCCCACTCCGCTTCCCCGAACAGCTCGTCCCAATCGTCCGCCAGTCGGCCGACCTTGCTCAGGCCCAACTCCGCGCGCAGCCGGTCGAGAACAGGGCGGTCAACTGCTCCGGAAATGCGAAACACCCAACTATCGGCCACGGTCGCCCTCAATTATCCAGTCCGCTGACGTGAAGTGGGAGGATACCCCGTCGCCGGAGCGATCCGGTGGACCCGTCCCAGGGAACACCGCTGGGACCACATCGCGCCCGAGCTCCCTGCCATACTTCTCGGCCCACGCGAAAAGGGCCGGGAAGCACTTCCTCGCAACCTTCTTCGTGACGAATCCATATGTCCTGTTCACCACCCGGAGGTCCGGGAAATCGCGACTGCCGACGAGCAGAGCTCTTTCGACCATCACGTCCGACGAGATTTGGAAGTCGAAATCGCTGGGCTCCTCCAACCCGAGCTTGTGCATCGAGTCGAAGGGTCGGCGCGCCGGCAGCGCGCCGCCGCCTCTCCACTCTCTCATTCGCTCGACCGCCTCCGGATGGTCGGAGATCTGCTCCTCCGTCGGCAACCTCTTGTGCGCCCCGGAGAAGAAGTTCGATGAAGAACCCTGTAGTCGGACATCAACCTGATCGTGGCGGATGCCGTCTGATTCCAGAGCGTCGAACAGAGCTGAGGTCATCTGGTCGAAATCCTCAGGTGTCAGGCCGAGCGGAGCGCGCCTTTCCGCCCACGCGACCACGGCGTCGGGCGTCAACCCCAGAAACTCGCAGTCCCGGCGTTGGATCCTGTAACCGGAGTCATCGGATGGCAGCAGAGCCTCAGCCCGTTTCCAGTCCGGCTCGGGCCCGTCCATCTCGTGAGTCGCCGGGCCCTCAGGCAAGTCCGCCTGTTCCGCGCCCTGAGGAGCCGAGCCCGGTCCGTCCAGGAGATACATGCGGTTGAGGTGCAGTTCGCCGTAGCCCTGGTCGGTGTCGGCGGGTGGGTACTGCGGTAGGTCCGGTCGTTGGCTGAATCGTCCCCGTCGGAGTCCGCCCAGGGGCATGGGTCTGCCGTCGGAGCCGAGTATCAGGACTTCGGTGTCGATGGCGTTGTGGGGGTGCGCGACGCCGTGGTGCCGGTACAGGGGTGTGGTGGACACGGCGCCGGTCTGTGGGTCGAGGTAGAGGATGGTGCCGTTCTGGTTGAGGGCGACCCAGATGTGGGCGCCACCCTGTTCCCAGTTGTTGATGACGAAAGCGAAGCTGCCGTGGCCGCCGAGGCGTAGTTGGGCGTGGAGGTTGCGGTATCCGGTGTCGATGGCGTGCTGCCGCTGGGTGCCCTGGATGTCCTGGGTGGGTTGGCAGAGGCGTTGGAAGCGTCCTCCGGTGATGTCCTCCACCCGTCCGATGCCGTCTCGTTCGCCGTTGATGGGCCGTGTGACGTCGCCCGCCAGGTAGGCGTCGAAGGTGCGGGGGGCCGCGACCCGGGGGCGGCCGTGCATCCAGGTGTCGAACATCGACAGGGTGCAGTCGATGCAGTTGATGCCGCGGGTCGGGTCGGCCTGCGGTCCGCCGTCGTTGACCAGACCGAACCAGCCGCCCTCTCGGGGGTCGGCGTTGCGGCGGACGCTTCCGTCGGGTTCTCGGGGCACCTGCCGCTCGATGTCGGTCTGGTGCAGGGCCAGCGGCGGACGCAGACCACCGGGCCGGCCGTAGTCACGTGACCGGTCGATCGGCGGCGGGTGGTCGTCGCCCGTCAACGCCGAACGGTCGACGGTCTCCACGGCACCGTACGCCAGGTCCCCGACGTCATCGTTGACCCGACGGAAGTCCGCGGGATCGACGACGCCCACGACGGACGGCACGACGCCGCCGGCCAGTACGGCCTCCGCGTGGTCCAGGTACTGCCCGTACGTCCGCATCTCGTCGTTCGCCGCCCACTGCCATGCGTCAGCCTGGCGTGCCTGGCCCGTGCGGTGCAGGTGGAAGGCGTGGGCGGCGAAGTCCCGCGCCCTCTGGTGGTGCTCGTCGGCGCGGGCCCGCAGGCGCGCGGCTTCATCAGAACGGCGCTTGTCCTCGAACCACGCCCGCTGCGACTCGTAGTAGCCGCGGTAGCGACGCCTCTCGAACGTGTCCCGGTCGAGGGCCCACTTGGCCGCGTACCACTCGGGGCTCCTGACCCGGGGACCCGCCGCATCCTCCCGGCCGGCCGCTGTCGAGGTGTCCCTGCCGACGGGCGGAGTCGGCTCGGCTGCCGGCGCACCGGGCACGGGCAGCATCGCTGGTGGTGCCGGCTGCGGCGGTGCCGGCGCCGTTCCGGTAGTTCCTCGTGCGACGGCGGGCTCGGGACTGGCGACCGACGGGACGTGGGCCGCACCGGGGACGGGCGCAACCGCTCTCGGCTCGGGGAACGAGGCAGGTGCCGGCCCGATCGTCGCGGCGCCCAGGCCTGCGCCGGGCCCGTTCACCGGAGCCGCTGTCGGCGCGACCGACGGGTTGGCAGCGCTCGCGGCGTTGACGGGAGCGGCGCCGCTCGCGGCGTTCCCGGAAATGGTCGCCTGGCTCTCCACGCCGGCCGGGACGCCCCCGGCACCGAGGACGGGCGCTGCCGTCGTGGCGGAGGAGAGCGTCGGGCTGAGTGCGGACTCCGGCAGCGCGGACGACGTGGCCGCGACGGTCGCGCCGGTCCGTTCGACTCCGGCAGCAGTCACGGGCGCCGTCGTGTCATCCGCGCGGGCGGCGGTGTTCGTCGCGGGGCCGGCCGGCTCCGTCCGGGCCTCCGGCGATGGCCGGGCCGACGGTGCCGGGTCAGCACCGGCCGCACCTCGTTGGCCCTCCCCTGGCCCGCTGACCGCTGCCCCTGATCCGTGGGCCGGCGGCTCCGCTCCCGCGCCGGGCACGACACCGGGCGGCCCCTCCCCCGCGCTGGGCGTGGCGACGGATGGCCCGTCCGCTGCCGGCGCTGCGGGAGGCGTCGGGAACCCGTCGGCTCCCGACGACGTCAGCGGCATGACGGACAGGGCGCTGAGCTGGCCGTTCAGCCGTGCCTGCAACGCCGCGTCGGCCTGCGCGGTGGCGGAACCACGGGCACCGGACGCCGCCGCGCGGGCCGCGTCCTCCACCGAAGCCAGCCCCTGACCGGTGGCCAGGCGCGCGGCCTGGTCGGCCATCACCTCGCCGGCCATCTCGCGGCCGAAGTGCTCCCCGATCCGGGCACCCCGGCCGGTGGCGTGCCGCCCGAGACCGGCCAGCGGCGCCACCGCCCCGCCGGCCATACCGCCGAGCGCCGTGGTCCCCAACTCCGCCACGTCCAGCCCGTGCCGGCGGCCCGTCGAATTCTGGTACGCCTGCGTGGCGAGGTTGATGCCGCCCTCCTCGGCCGCCTCCGACACGCCGCTCAGCGCCGCCCGGCGGCTGAACCCCCGCACACCGCCCTTGGTGACCTCCTTCGCCGCCCGCTCACCGGCCTCCCTGAGCCCCTGCTTGAGCGACTTGCGGGCGAGCTGCGCCATCAGCCGCTTGAAGATCTGCTGCACGACCATCCTGGTGGCCGCGATCGCCGCCCCCGCCGCGGGCGAGGCCGCACCGGCGGTGAGCACGGCGGCCACGGCCAGCGCCAGCAACTCGACCACCAGAATGCCCAGCTCGATCCACACCTCGAGCTTCGCGCCCTCGATGTCGCAGCCGCACTCCTCCACCAACCGACCCAACTCGGTGCTGACAGCCAGCAACACCGGCAACGGCGCCTCGTCACCCTCCGCCACCCGACGCCACGCCGTGTCGAAGGCAGCAGCCACCGCCCCCACACCGCCGTACCCGCCACGCACCTCACCAGCAGCGGCAACGGCGTCGGCGCGCGGCCCGGCCAGCGCGGCGGCCACCGCGTACCACTGATCCGCCAGCTCCCAGACCGCCCGCTCGTCGCCCTCCGGCCACTCCACACCGATGACCCAGTCGAGGGCCTCGTAGACCCAGCCGGGCAACTGCCACGGCGAATAGTCCAACGGATGCGGAACAGGGCTCGGCAACACACTCATCCGGGTCTCCTCAGCGGATCAGCGCTGCTGGTGCCGGTCGCCGACGCGGCCGAGCCGACCCGCGCCCGCCGCATCCGTCCGCAGGTTGGCGTCCACCGACCGGACCACGTCGACACCCAGGCCCTCCAGGTGCCGGCCCACGCCCTCCCACGTGCGCAGGACCAGCTCCTCGAACCCGCGGTACTTCTGCTCGAACGCGGCCCCGATGTCGTCCTTGCCCCACGGCGAGCGGTCGCTCGCCGCCGCGATGGCGCCGCCCACCTGGCGGCGGCGTGCCGTGACGGCCTCGCCGGACAGCGAGAGGTCGACGCCCCCGCGTCGGGCACGCTGCGGGTCGAGCCAGAGCTGACCGTCCATCACTCGCCCCGGCGCAGCACGGCGTCGGCCCGGCCCAGCAACGAACCGAAGTCACCCGTACGCAGGAAGTCCGTCGCCCCGGAGCCGGCGGGCAGGTAGCCGGCCACGAGTTCCTGGGTGGCGGCGACCGCCGCAGCGCCGGCCTGGTGGACGGTGGCCGTGATCTTCCGGCTCAACGCCTTCGCGTCCCGGTCGTGGAAGACGGAGGGGTGCAGCTCGACCGAGATCAGCTCGCCACGGGCACCGGCGGTGGCCGTCACCTGACCGTCCTCGGAGCGCTCGGTCACCCGTAGCTCGGCGAGCCGGCCCTGCAGCTCGTCCAGACCGGACCTCAGTCGCTGGTAGTCCCCGTACACCTCGTCGAACCGCGCCCGCAGCGCGCGATTGGCGTCCCGGTCCACACTCTCGGCCAACGCCACCCTCCCCCGGTTACCGTCGGTAAGGCGAACCATACCGGGCGCCACGAATCCGTGGGGTCCGGTACTTTCAAGCCGTGATCGATCGCCAGCAGGCCGAGCAACTCGCCACCGTGTGGGCCCGCCGCGAGTCACAACGACTGGGACACGACTGCCACCCCCACGTCGACGAATTCGACCTCGGCTACGTCATCACCTCCACCGTCCCCGTCGAGGCGAACACGATGCCCGGCGACCTGCCCACCACCGTCATCGACAAGACCACCGGCGAGACGACCACCTGGCCGCGCGTACCGACCGACGCGGTCGCACAGATGTACCGCCGCAGCCGCCCGCAAGGCCCCGGGGCACCCCGCACCGTCGACCCGGCCAGCCAACTGCTCCGCGAGATCCGCCGCCTACCGACCCCCAACACAGCGGCGCACCTGACGGTCGGGGGACGACTCTTCCGCGCCCAGGGCGCCAAGGGCGACGTCACCCTCAACCACCACCCGCTCGTGCGCTCCTACCTGGACGCGCAACCCGCCGGCCACCTCGTACGCGGCGGCGACCGGCACGCCGAGCTGATCGTCGTCTCCGACGTCCTGCACCACTACGACCACCACCGCGCCGCCGAGGGCATCGCCCCACTCGGCATGGCCGACGCGCAGGACATCCTGGAGACCGCCCGGTTCGAGGTCCACCGGGTGCGCGAGCCGGGCGATCCGAACGGCGGCCTCGCCGACCGCCCGTGCGACTCCTGTGTGGACACGCTTGTGGACTTCCACGTGCTGCCCTGGTCCGACCGGGCCTTCACGATGCCGTGGCAGCCGGACCCGCAGCCCGACCCGGTCCCGGGCCGGTTCCACCCGGACGTCGCGCAGGCACTCGTCGCGGCTGGCTGGCGGCCTCACTTCGGGGACGAGATCGTCGCCCTGTCCGCCATCAGGGACGTCGGTGCCGTCCGGGGTGAGACGTCCACGCATCGCGACTTCCCCGCGGTCCTGTCGACACTCACCGCCTTCCCGAGCCTGGTGGGCGCCCGGCGCGGTCCCGGCGAGCAGGTCTGGATCTCCCGCTTCGACATCCGTCCACGACAGGTCGCGCACACCGCCGACACGCTGGCCGACTTCGCGGCAGTGCTCGGCGTACGGCTCTTCCCCATCGGCACCGAGCGGCAGGAGAGCATTCTCGCCGTCGACGAGCGGGGGCGGGTCTTCGCGTTGGACCAGGCCGGCGAGTGGTTCCTCGGCGAGGACATCGACGCCGCGCTGACCACCCTGCTGCTCGGCCGGGCGCCGGCCCGCGTCCGCGACGACGGCACCTGGTGAGCGGGCGGCGCTACAACGACAGGCCGGTCAGCACCATGACCCGGGGCTCCGTGTAGTCCTCCATGGCGCTGCGCACACCCTCCCGCCCGACGCCGCTGCCCTTCACCCCGCCGTACGGCATCTGGTCGGCCCGGTACGACGGCACGTCGCCGACGATCACCCCGCCCACCTCCAGCGCGCGGTGCGCCGCGAAGGCCGTGTCGAGGCGGTGGGTGAAGACCCCCGCCTGCAACCCGTACGCCGAGTCGTTGACGGCGGCGAACGCGGCCTGGTCGTGCGCGACGCGGGCGACCACCAGCACGGGCCCGAAGATTTCCTCGGCGCAGACCTTGGCGTCCGCCGGCACGCCGGAGAGCACGGTCGGCGGGTAGGTCGCGCCGTCGCGCCGGCCGCCCAGCTCGATGGTGGCGCCGGCGGTGACGGCCTCGTCCACCCACGCCTCGACCCGGCGGGCGGCGTCGGCGGAGATCAGCGGCCCGACGTCGGTGAGAGGGTCGGACGGGTCTCCCACACGCAGCTCCTGCACCGCCGCGACGAGGCGGGGCAGGAACGCGTCGTAGAGCCATTCGTGCACGTAGACCCGCTGCACGGCGATGCACGACTGGCCGGCCTGGTAGTTGGCGAACGTCGCGACGCGGTGCGCGGCGAAGGTCAGGTCCTCGGCGGTGTTCCAGTCCTCGCAGATCACGGCGGCGGCATTGCCGCCCAGCTCCAGGGTGACGTGCTTCTCGGGCACCGAGCGGCGGATCGCCGCGCCGACCGGCCCGGACCCGGTGAACGAGACCACCGGCAGCCGGGGGTCGGCGACCAGCTGGGCGGCGCGCTCGTTCGGTAGCGGCAGCACCGAGAACGCCCCCTCCGGCAGGTCCGTCTCGGCGAGCAGCTCGCCCAGCAGCAGCGCCGACAGCGGGGTGGCGGGGGCGGGCTTGACGATGATCGGGGCGCCGACCGCGATGGCCGGGGCGACCTTGTGCGCGACGAGGTTCAGCGGGAAGTTGAACGGCGCGATGCCGAGCACCGGCCCCTTCGGCACCCGCCGGACCAGGGCGATCCGCCCGGTGGCGGCGGGGTCGGTGTCGAGGCGTTGCAGCTCGCCCGAGAAGCGCCGGGCCTCCTCGGCGGCCCAGCGGAAGGTCGAGACGGCCCGCCCGACCTCGGCGCGGGCCCATTTCAGCGGCTTGCCGTTCTCGGCGGTGATGAGCCGCGCGAACTCCTCGGCCCGCTCGGCGAGCCGCCGGGACACGTGGTCCAGGGCCGCCGCGCGGGCGTGCGCGGGCAGGGCCGCGACCGCCGCGGCCACCCCGGCGGCTGCCGCGACGGCCGCTTCGACCTGGCCGGCGGTGGCGAGGGTGGTACGACCGACGGCGCGCCCGTCGTACGGGTGGTGGACGGTCAGCTCGCCCTCGCCCTCGCCGTGGGCGGGGCGGGAGGCGACATGAAAGGCGACCGGGTCCACACCCAGCAGCGTAGACCTCCCGCGTGACAGTGAGCCCGGCTGATCCCTTACCGCAGTCCGGCCCCCTAATACAAGGTCCCCTCACGTCTCCACATTTTGCCGTGGAGGCCCTACGCTCTTGCTCACTTTGATCAATTGCGATCGATGGCGGGACCCGCCGTCGTGTAGCGAGAGGAACACCCGAGGGATGACACTCCCCTACCCCGCCGCGCGCCGCTGGCGCGTCGGTGTGTTGACCGCCGCCGTCGCCACCGCCGTGGCGTTCGGCGCCCCCGCGACGGCCGCCCCCGCCGAGGGACAGATCCTCATGGCGGGCGGCGCCACCGCCGTCGACGACTCGTACATCGTGGTGTTCAAGGACACCTCGGTGGGCCGGACCGACGTCACGAAGAAGGCGCGTGACCTCGCCGGCCGGCACCGTGGCGCGGTCAACCGGACGTACCAGAACGCGCTGCGCGGGTTCGAGGCCCGGATGTCCGAGGCGGAGGCCAAGCGGCTCGCCGCCGACCCCTCGGTGCGCTACGTCCAGCAGAACCACACCATGCGGATCAGCGGCACGCAGAGCCCCACCCCGTCCTGGGGCCTGGACCGGCTCGACCAGCGCGCGCTGCCGCTGAACAACTCGTACACCTACCCGAACACCGGCTCGGGCGTGAAGGCGTACATCATCGACACCGGCATCCGGTTCGGCCACAGCGACTTCGGCGGTCGTGCCGTCACCGGCTTCGACTCCATCGACGGCGGCAGTGCGGACGACTGCAACGGGCACGGCACGCACGTGGCCGGCACGGTCGGCGGCACCGCCTACGGCGTGGCCAAGGGCGTCACGCTGGTCGGCGTCCGGGTGCTCGACTGCGAGGGCAGCGGCACCGACGCCGGCGTCATCCAGGGCGTCGACTGGGTGACCGGCGACCACGCCGCCGGTCAGCTCGCGGTGGCGAACATGAGCCTCGGCGGCGGCTTCAGCCAGGCCCTCAACGACGCGGTGGCCCGCTCCATCGCCGACGGCGTCACCTACGGCCTGGCGGCCGGCAACGACTACGGCGCGAACGCCTGCAACAGCTCGCCGGCCAGCCTCCTCGCCGGCATCACCGTCGGCTCGACCACCAACACCGACGCCCGCTCGTCGTTCTCCAACATCGGCACCTGCCTGGACATCTTCGCGCCCGGCAGCTCGATCACCTCGGCCTGGCACACCAGCAACACGGCCACGAACAGCATCAGCGGCACCTCGATGGCGACCCCGCACGTGGTCGGCGCCGCCGCGCTCGTGCTCGCCGCCAACCCGACGTTCACCCCGCAGCAGGTACGCGACAAGCTCGTCGCCGACGCCACCAGCAACGCGGTGACCAGCCCCGGCACCGGCTCGCCCAACAAGCTGCTGTACGTCGGCGACGGCGGCACCACGCCCCCGCCGCCCCCGCCGCCCACCGGCTGCACCCAGACCAACGGCACCGACGTGACGATCAGCGACAACGCCACGGTGGAGAGCACCATCACCATCGCGGGCTGCACCGGCACGGCCGGCTCCGCCAGTACCGTCGCCGTGCAGATCGTGCACACCTACATCGGTGACCTCGCCGTCAGCCTCGTCGCCCCCGACGGCAGCGCCTACACCCTGCACAACCGCACCGGCGGCTCCGCCGACAACATCAACCAGACCTACACCGTCAACCTCTCCTCCGAGGTCGCCAACGGCACCTGGAAGCTGCGGGTCCAGGACGCGGGCGCCGGCGACACCGGCTACGTGAACAGCTGGACGCTCAACCTGGGCGGCTCCGGCACGACGAACTGCACCGGCACCAACGCCAACAACGTCACCGTCAACGACAACGCGACGGTCACCAGCAGCATCGTGATCGCCGGCTGCACCGGCACCGCCTCGTCGAGCAGCAAGGTCGCCGTGCAGATCGTGCACACCTACGTCGGTGACCTCGTGGTCAGCCTGGTCGCCCCCGACGGCAGCGCCTACACCCTGCACAACCGCACCGGCGCCTCCGCCGACAACATCAACCAGACCTACACGGTCAACCTCTCCACGGAGACCCGTAACGGCACCTGGAAGCTGCGCGTCCAGGACGCCGCCTCCGGCGACACCGGCTACATCGACGGCTGGACCCTGACCCTCTAGGGATTCGTCAGCTCAGGGCACGTCCGCACCAAAGGGCCCCTCGCCACCGCTCACGGGCGGCGAGGGGCCCTCTTCCTCCCACCCCACCCCACCCCACCCCACCC